>CACKXR010000010.1:0-10000 GCA_902604175.1 uncultured Pelagibacteraceae bacterium | reverse complement strand
GAACATACCACTGGTGGACCGGTTGTAGCGCCAGCTGCAGTGCCGGGTAGCTAAGTATGGACGAGATAACTGCTGAAAGCATCTAAGCGGGAAACTCACCTCAAAACTAGTTCTTCCTATAGAGCCGTGGTAGACCACCACGTTGATAGGCTGGATGTGGAAGCGCAGTAATGCGTGTAGCTGACCAGTACTAATAGCTCAATTGGCTTGATTTATGCACTGAAAAAAATTTTACAAAAAAAAATTAATCTTAAATAATAAATATATAATTAAGATAAATTTAATCTCTTATATTAATTTTTAAACTTAGTTAAAAGTTTATTTACCTACTGTCCAACCTCCATCAACATTCAAAGATGTACCAGTGATAGAGTTAGCTGATTTTGTAGTTAAGAAATAGGTTATTTCAGCAATTTCTTTTTTAGTAGAAAATTTTTTTAGGGGAATTTTATCTCTGATAATTTTAAGTCGTTTTTTTTGACTCTTAGCTTCTTTATCGCTTACTAAAGTTTTAGTTGGATTAATACCCACCACCCTTATACCAAATTTTGCTAAATCAAGAGAAGATGATTTTGTAAGTCCTTCTAAAGCAAATTTACTACAACAATAAATGGATCTATTATATGCTCCAATAATTCCTAATTGAGAACCAATATTAATAACACATCCTTTAATTTTTTTTTTGATCATTTTCTTTGTGAATATCTGAGTAAGTATAAATGAAGACCTAAAGTTGGTATTAAGTACTTTATCAATATCTTTGAGTGTTACATCTAAAAAAAATTTTTTATTCGTGGTTGCAGCATTATTAATCAGATTATTTATATAAGGAATTTTTTTTGAAATTAATCTTCTAAATTTTTGGTCATTAATATCACCTAAGAATAATTTTACTCTTTTTGGATCAAACAACATTCTTAATCTGATTAAATCTTTTTTTTTATGAATTAAGAGATAGAGCGAATGACCTTTTTTGTAAAATTCCATAGCAATTTCTTCACCAATACCTCTTCCTGCTCCTGTAATTAAAGTATAAATATTTTTCATTTTTTAAACAATTTTCCTATTCTCCAGTAGAATAAATTCTCTCCCATTCTTTTGCGTGCTTTTTACCAAGTATTGTTCCATCTGCATTACATGATGTACATGGACTGTCAATTCTTTTTCCATTGATAAGATTTTTTCTGTATTTAGTCATTATTTTGTTAGTCCAGATTTTAAAAATATTTTCTTGCATCATGTTACCCATTGTTACTCGTCTGTGCCAATCTTGAGGACATAAAAAAATATCTCCATTCCAATCAATTAAAAATTGATATGAGGGATAAAAACATTTTTTATATTTACCAACCTTCTCTTGGTTACCTATATTTATTGTACCAGTTCTATTTGTTAGTTTAAGTCCAAAATCAGATTTTGCATCATACCATCGATCTCTTAGAATAATAAAATCATCTGGTACATTTGCTTCTTTAGCCATTTTTTTAAATTTTGAAATTTGGTGTTTACCATCATACATACTCACAAGAAGTTTATTTACATTATTTACATATAGCTCATTTATTTTTTTTGGACTAAGAGGATCACCATTTGTAACAACTTCAACAAATGCAACTTCTGAAAGTTTTTTACAAATCAGATTTATTTCTTTATGTAACAAAGGTTCGCCATATCCACACAAAACGACAGATCCTTTATAATCTATCTCTTTGAGTTCCTCAGTTAGTTTATTTATCAAATTCATATGCATTTTTTGATAAGTATCTGGTGCAATTTTATGATCTGATTTGGGACAAAATGAACAACTTCTGTTACAAACATCTATTATACTTAGTTCTATCCAACTTGGTATTGGCAAATTTTCATGAGTTGACAAAATGTCGTCAACGATGACTGTTCTACGTTTTATATTGGTAGCAATAGTTTTAAATAATGGTTTGGTTCTTTTAACATTTTCTTGAATAGTTTCCTCAAAAAATGAACTATTATGTCCAATTCCTTTTATATTCTCACCTTTAATACTAATTTTTTTTTTATTTTGTTCAGTAATTATTTTCTTGAGGTCTTCTATATTTTCATTAACAAATTCTAATGCAAATTCATCTTTCGCAGATTTTCCTGATTTTGTTATTCTATAAGAAAAAGACTTAATTGTGTTAGTATCTTTGAAATTTAAAATTTCTATTAACTTTTTTTTTTCTAATTGTTTTATTGAATAATTTAATTTGCCGATGCTGAAACCTAATTTTTTAGATAATTTTTTTTGTGAAATATTTGGATCTAAAGATATAAATTTCAATATATCAAAATAATCTTTAGTTATCATTATTTTGTTGTTCATTTTTTGAATGTATATCATTCAAATTTTGAACGTAAAGATAAAAAATACTATATTAATATGGAATATAAGCTAAATATAGCTACTATTTGGGTTAAGCAATAACAGGTCAATACAAAAGTTAAATTAATTTTTAAAAAATTAATAAAAAAAATGAAAACATTTTCCATACTTAATGTAAAACTTAAACAAATAATATTGATAGATTAAGTAGTAAATTAAATTACAAACTTTTAATTATATGCTTTGGAGAAAAATAGAAAAAATTCCTTTTAAGAATGTAAAATCTTGTCTTAATCAAGTCAAAAAAAAATCAATTGTGAGCCCTTGGATAGAGGATATATTTTCAAATAAGTTGAATCTAAAGTATGAAAAATATAAAAATTTTGAAATTCACAAATTAACTTTAAAAGAAATAGGTTTTAAAAAAGCCACAAAATTAAAAAATGTTTACAAAAAATTTAAAATACTCAAGTTTGATTTAGTTCCACCGGAAATATCTATCTTTTTAAGACTTATCTATTTGCGTCAGCCTAGGGGTGAGTGGTTAAGAATTTCTGTTCCGTTTAACTCGATGATCGATAGTGATAAAGTCCCGCATCTTCCAAAATTAGGTAGAGCTTTAGGAAAAAATTTTTTAGAAACTTACTGGTCTTATCCTGAAGCAATTTTTCATCCTCATAACGATTTTTTAGTAGCAAAATTCAATGATAGAAAAAAAGATAAAGTTAAAAAATAATATTTTATCTAATAGAATTATAATTTCACCAATGTGTCAATATTCTTCTATTAACGGCTCACCAACTAATTGGCATTATAGACATTTATCTAATTTAATTTTATCTGGAGCATCAATGTTAATAATTGAATCGACGGCTGTAAGTAAGAGAGGAAGAATTACTCATAATGATCTAGGTCTTTATAATAAAATTCAAGAACGAGATTTTTCAAAATTAATTAAATTTTTAAAATCAATAAGAAATATACCTATTTGTCTTCAAATATCTCATTCTGGAAGAAAAGGATCATCTAATTTACCCTGGATAAATTATGGAAATCCTTTAAAGAAAAATAAATGGAAAACTATTTCATCCTCAAACTTAAAAAGAGATATTGATTGGCCAGAGCCTAAAAAAGCTAACATTAATGAAATAAAAAAAATAATTTACCAATTTGAAAATACAGCCGATAGAGCAATAAGAGTAGGTTTTGATGGAATTGAGATACATATGGCACATGGTTATTTAATACATCAATTTTTATCTCCTATTTGTAATAATAGAAATGATGAATATGGTGGATCTGTTAAAAAAAGGTGTCGATTAAGCCTAGAAGTTACAAAAAATATTAAAAAAAAATTATCTAAAAATAAAATTTTAGGAATAAGGTTAACCGGCTCTGACCACTTAGATAAAGGAATTAGTATAAAGGACTCTATATTTTTAGCAAAAAAGCTTAAAAAATTAGGAGTGGATTATATATGCGTTTCTTCTGGTGGAATAATTAAAAAAACAAACTTAAACATTAATAAAGATGCTTTTAGAGTATCTATGACTAATAAAATAAAAAAAAACCTTAAAAATGTACTGGTAGGTACAACTGGGAGATTAGAAAATCTAAAAAAACTAAATAAAAATATTTCATCTAAAAAATTGGATTTAGCCTTCATAGGACGACCTTTTCTCAAGAATTCAAATTGGCTTTATGAGTCTTTAGATAAGAATTATATACCCAAACAATATGAAAAAGCTTTTGATAAAAAAGTTAAATAAGTTTTATATACGATCCTGATAAAGCTATGATACATTTTAATAAATAACTAAATAAAAAAATTAATCTATTTATGAAAAAAGCTTTAATAACAGGAATTACTGGTCAAGACGGATCTTATTTAGCGGAATTTTTAATCAAAAAAGGTTATATAGTTCATGGTATTAAAAGAAGATCTTCTCTAATTAATACTGATAGAATAGATCATTTATATCAAGACCCACACGAAGCTGATAAAAAATTCATTTTACACCATGGTGATTTAACAGACTCAACTTCTTTAATAGGAATAATACAAAAAGTTCAACCTGATGAAATTTATAATTTAGCTGCACAAAGTCATGTCGCTGTCTCTTTTGAGCAACCAGAATATACAGCAAACTCTGATGCATTAGGCGCTTTAAGAATTTTAGAAGCAATAAGAATTCTTAAGATTGAAAAAAAAACTAAATTTTATCAAGCTTCTACTTCTGAATTGTTTGGAGCTGTATCACAAACTCCTCAAAATGAAAAAACACCATTTTATCCAAGAAGTCCATATGGAGTTGCAAAATTATATGCACACTGGATAACAATAAATTATAGAGAAGCATATGGTATATATGCTTGTAATGGGATTTTATTTAATCATGAAAGCCCAGTTAGGGGAGAAACATTTGTCACTAGAAAAATAACAAGGGGATTGGCAGGTATAAAATTAGGTTTAAAAAAAAATTTATACATTGGAAATCTTGACTCTATGAGAGACTGGGGTCACGCTAAAGACTATGTTGAAGCACAATGGTTGATTCTTCAGCAAGATAAACCTGAAGATTTTGTTATAGCAACAGGAAAACAGTATTCAGTTAGAGATTTTATAAATAAAGCTGCAGAATATTTAAATTTAAAAATTGAGTGGAAAGGAGAAGGCATTAAAGAAGCTGGCTATGTTGATGGTAAAAAGATTATAATGGTGGATCCAAGATATTTCAGACCAACAGAGGTTGAAAGATTACTAGGTGATGCTAGTAAAGCTAGAAAAAAATTAAAATGGATACCAAAAATTAGTTTTGAAGATCTTGTTAAAGAAATGGTCGAAAAAGATTTGAGTTTGGCAAGAGGAACTGAAGTTAAAAGTAAATCAAAAGATTTAAATTAATTTTAATATGCGGAGTGTAAAGGTATTTGTGGCAGGTCATAAAGGAATGGTAGGATCTGCACTTATTCGATTATTAAAAAAAAAAAAAAAATTTAAAATATTAACAATAGATAAAAAAAAGCTTAATTTAATTAATCAAGCAGATGTTCAAAAATTTTTTAAAAAAAATAGATTTGATCAGGTTTACTTGTCAGCAGCAAAAGTAGGAGGTATTTATGCAAATAATATATTTCCAGGAGAATTCATTTATCAAAACATAATGATACAAGCCAATGTCATTAATAGTGCTTTCACAACTGGAGTAAAAAAGTTATTATTTTTAGGTTCTAGTTGTATTTATCCCAAAAATGCAAATCAGCCAATCAAAGAAAGTGAACTACTTTCTGGAAAATTGGAGCCAACTAATGAACCTTATGCTGTTGCTAAAATTGCTGGTCTCAAGTTATGTGAAAGCTATAATAGACAGTATGGAAAAAGTCATGGCATCGACTATAGATGTGTTATGCCTACTAACCTTTATGGACCAGGTGATAATTACCACCCAAAAAATAGTCATGTAATTCCAGGTTTAATTAATCGTTTTCATCATGCAAAAAAGATGAAAAAACCGAATGTCACTGTATGGGGCACCGGTAACCCTAGAAGAGAATTCCTTTTTGTTGATGACATGGCTGAGGCTTCCATATTTATAAATGATTTAGATAAAGCAGTTTACGACAAATTAACTAAACCATTGGTTAAGCATATTAATATTGGAAGTGGTAAAGACTTTAAAATTAAGCATCTTGCGAAAATTATAAAAGATGTTGTAGGATATAGGGGTAAAATTATCTTTAACCCATCTATGCCAGATGGTATGCCACGTAAATTATTAAATAGTAAGCTTATCCATAAATTAGGATGGAAACCTAAAACAAATTTAAAGAAAGGTTTGGCAAAAACTTATGAAGATTTTTTGAAATTTAAAAAAAAATGATAAAAAAACTTATAAAACTTTTAACACCAAGAGAGCTAAGACAAGGTTATCTTTTATTATTAATGATTATATTGATGGGTCTTTTAGATGCTATTGGTGTGGCTTCTATCATGCCATTTATGGCAGTATTAAGTAGTCCTGAAATTGTTGATACAAATATTTACCTTAAAAATACTTTTAATTTCTTAGGTAAATTTGGTGTAGATACAAAACAGCAGTTTTTATTTTTTTTAGGTGTTGGAGTTTTCTTCATACTCATTACTTCTCTTGCTTTCAAAACTCTAACTACTTATGCACTTTTAAGATTTACTTTAATGAGAGAGTATACAATAGGTAAGCGTTTGGTTGAAAAATATCTACATCAACCATATGAGTGGTTTTTAAAAAATCATAGTGCAGATTTAGGCAAAACAATTCTTTCAGAATTAAACATTATCATTTCTCAAGGTATCAAACCATTATTATTTCTAATAGCACAGATTGTAGTTGTTTTTTTTTTAATATTGTTACTTATGATTGTAAACTTTAAACTTGCAATAACAGTAGGATCTATATTAGGTTTATCTTATGCTCTGATATATAAGTTAAATAGTTCGTTTCTTAAAAGCATTGGTAAAAAACGCCTAACAGCTAATCAGTTACGTTTTAAAATTTTAAATGAAGCCTTCGGTGCTTCGAAAGAGGTGAGAATAGCTGGTTTGGAAGAGGCATATGTTGATAGATTTTCTATTCCAGCTAGAACCTTTGCCAAGTTACAAACACTATCACAGATAATTAGTCAGTTACCTCGCTATGCGCTAGAAGCTATAGCATTTGGAGGTATATTATTTATGATTTTATTTTTGTTAAAGCAAAATCAAAATTTTAATAGTATTTTGCCAACATTATCTCTTTATGTATTTGCTGGTTATAGATTGATGCCAGCTTTGCAAAGAATTTATAGCTCTATTACTCAAATTCGTTTTATTGGTCCTTCGGTTGATGTAGTAAATAGAGATCTAGAAACATTACAATTTGATCAGTTAGATAAAAATTCTAAAAAATTAAATTTTAAAAATTCTATCATCTTGAACAAAATTTGTTATCAATATCCAAATGCAAAAGAAAAAGTTCTTAAAGATATTAATTTAAATATTCCAGCTCTTAGTACTGTGGGTTTAGTTGGCAATACTGGCAGTGGAAAAACAACAACTATAGATGTCATTCTTGGTTTATTTAAACCGCAAAATGGTACTCTTAAGGTAGACGGCAAAGTTATAAATAAAGATAATTACAAGTCTTGGTTAAATTTAATTGGATATGTTCCTCAGAATATTTACCTATCTGATGATACAATAGCAGCTAATATTGCCTTTGGAGTTGAGAGTAATGATATTAATAATCAAGCTGTAATTGATGCTGCTAAAATAGCTAATTTACATAATTTTATAATTGATGAACTACCAAATGGTTATGATACAACAATTGGAGAGAGAGGAATAAGACTATCTGGTGGGCAGCGTCAACGTATAGGAATAGCTAGAGCATTATATCACAATCCACAATTATTAATTCTAGACGAGGCAACAAATGCTTTGGATAACCAAACAGAAAAAGCTGTCATGGATGCAGTGCATAATTTAAGTAAAAAAATAACTATTATAATTATTGCTCATCGTCTAACCACATTAAAAAAATGTCATAATATATTTGTTTTAAAAGATGGACAGATATTAGAAGAAGGAAAATATGATGATCTTCTCAAAAATAGTAAGGTATTTAAAAAAATGGCAGAGACAAATACTAATTAGTTTCCTTTTTTTCAATTATATGATTAAAAAATTATTTATTTTCAGTAAATCTTCCATAATTGGTATCGCTTTACTTTAATGAATATTGTTAAATATTCATTCAGAAATTATGATAATAAATGAAATTAATCAGTTACCTATCATAAATAATATGAATTATATTTTATTAGAAAGAGGCTTAGATAAACAAACCCAAATATTTATTATATGAAAAAAATACTATATTTAATTTATGATATTCTAGTTTTCATCTGTTCTATAACCTTAAGAACTTTTGATATAATCAATATTTTTAAAAAAAAAAATATAGTTACATCAAGAAAAGTAAACAAAATTGTAATTATATGTAATGGTCCATCACTAAAAGAAGATATAAAAAAAATACCAAAAAAAAAAAAATCTATTGATATCTATGCAGTGAATTATTTTGCATTAACGAAAGATTTTTTTAGAATTAAATCGAATTTTTACTTTATGGCTGACGCTGTTTTTTGGAGAGATGATGCTAATAAACTTTTTAAAAATGATAATTCAAAACTTTATAAAATATTACTTAAAGTGAATTGGCCTATGACGCTTTATTGTCCTGAAAATGGTTTTAAATTTTTGTCGAATAAATTGAAAATTAATAATAACATTTCTGTAAAAGGTATTAAACCAAGATCTTTAGTTTTTAAATCTGAAAAACTTAATATTTTTTCTTTTATTAATGGATTGTCTAAACCAGTTTTTAATAATGTATTAATACTTGCATTATGGCATGCTGTAAGAAGAAAAGTGCATAAAATAGAAATTTATGGAGCTGATTTTTCTAGCTTTAGGGATTATTCTGTTGATCAAACTTCTAATTTTTTATATTCATCCCCAAAACATTTTTATAAAAATTCTAAAGCACAATCAAAGTCTCACTCTAAATATAAAAAACAAAATCAAAAGAAACTACACACCAGGCTTTATGGTGTAGCAACCAGTTTTTATAATATTTATTTACTTTCAAAAGTTGCAGAAAAACTTGGAATTAAGTTACTAAACTATTCAAAAATGTCTTTCATAGATTCAATAAAAAGACCAAAATTTTAAGTAATGCTCAAGTATTTAGTAAAATATTTTTATAATTCAATTATCACAATAATTAAAAAAATTTTATTTCTTGATAATTTTAGCAGCTTAGAAAAAAAAGGAAAAGTTTGCAATTTTACAAAACTTAAAATTATTCCTAAGACAACCGTTATCTTACCTTTTAAATTAGGAAGAACTATAAGAGGTCTATCATTTAGAAAAAATATAAATAAAGATCCATTTGCTCAATTTGTCTTACAAATGGATAAAGGCAGCAGCAAGAAAGACTTGATAAAATTTTTAGTTTCTCAATATAAAATGGAAAAAAATTTGAACGCTGCAAATATAGTTAGACTAAAAAATAATTCACGATTATCGAAGTATCCTGCATGGGCTCTAACAATGCCTTGGGATAAAATAAATATAGAAGATAAATTTTTAAATTACCCAGACATATTCTTTAAAAATCGTTATAAATATCGGCTAAATCTTAGAAAATTAAAACACAAAAAAAAAACAAATTTTTTTTATTCAATTGAAAATGCATTATCTCAATTTTATCAAACAAAAAAATTACTTTATAGCATCAAAAAGTATGGTATCAAAAATTCAAATTCCCTTCCCAAAATAAATATTCTTATTGACGGGGGAAAGTGGAGGTGGTGCATGACAGATGAAGGAAACCACAGAGCTTACATATTTTCAATTAATGGAAGTATAAATTTTCGTTGTGAAGTAAGTAATGTAATTCATAAAAAAAATGTTTCTAACTGGCATAATGTTAAAAATGGTCTCTTCACTCGAAAAGAAGCATTATTAATTTTTAATCATTTTTTTCTTGGTAATAAATGTTTAAGAGGACTTGTTTAAATATACTAAAAAAAATTATTTTAAAATAAAATTAAAAATTAATAAGTCTTTTTTGTAAT
>CACKXR010000009.1 GCA_902604175.1 uncultured Pelagibacteraceae bacterium | reverse complement strand
TTACCAAAAGTTGCAAAAGAAGTCAGAGATGAAATGATAGATGCTGTATCTCAAACAGGTGGTCATTTAGGTGCAGGTTTAGGTGTTGTAGAACTAACCGTAGCCCTTCATTATGTATTTGATACACCAAATGACAAACTAATTTGGGATGTAGGACATCAATCCTATCCACATAAAATTTTAACGGGAAGAAAAGATAAAATTAGAACTTTACGACAAGGTAATGGATTATCGGGTTTTACAAAAAGAACTGAAAGTGAATATGATCCTTTCGGTGCAGCTCATAGTTCAACATCAATTTCTTCTGCGCTAGGTATAGCTGAGGCAAATAAATTAGAAAATAAATCCTCAAACGTAATAGCAGTAATAGGAGACGGTGCTATCAGTGCTGGAATGGCTTATGAGGCAATGAATAATGCAGGTGCTTCAAAAACCAAAATGATTGTTATTTTAAACGATAATGATATGTCAATTGCAAAACCAGTTGGAGCAATGAGAACATATCTTGCAAAATTATTGACTGGAAAAATATATTTTAGTTTTAGAGAAACTATAAAATTAATTACTTCTGCATTTTCAAAGAGATTTAGTGCAAAGGCTGGAAAAGCAGAAGATTTTTTAAGATCAGCCTTTACTGGTGGCACTATGTTTAATTCATTAGGTTTTTATTATGTTGGACCAATTGATGGGCATGATTTATCAACTCTCATTCCAATTTTAAAAAATGCTAGAGACATAAATCATGAGGGTCCAATTATGATTCATATTAAAACACAAAAAGGTAAAGGATATAGTTACGCAGAAAAAGCTAAAGATCATTATCACGGAGTTTCAAAATTTAATGTTGACACTGGCGAACAAAATAAAAGTGGTTCTAATTTACCTTCATATACAAAAGTATTTGCAAATACTCTTATAAAGCATGCAAAAAAAGATAGTAAAATTGTTGGAATAACAGCAGCAATGCCTGGTGGAACAGGAATGGACATATTTGGCAAAGAGTTCCCAAAAAGAATGTTTGATGTTGGTATAGCTGAGCAACACGCCGTAACATTTGCAGCTGGGATGGCAACAGAGGGATACAAACCCTATGCCGCAATTTACTCAACATTTTTACAAAGAGCTTATGATCAAGTTGTTCATGATGTAGCTATACAAAGCTTACCAGTAAGATTCGCAATTGATAGAGCTGGATTAGTTGGCGCTGATGGATCAACACACGCTGGTTCATTTGATATTACTTATTTATCAACATTACCGAATTTCATTGTAATGGCTGCGAGTGACGAAGCTGAGTTGGTTAAAATGATAAATACCTCAGTAGATATTAATGACAGGCCAAGTGCAATTAGATATCCAAGAGGAGTAGGTGTTGGAGTTGAACTTCCATCAATAGAAGAAAAAATTGAAATTGGAAAAGGAAGAATAATTCAAAATGGTAGTCAAGTATGCCTTTTAAGCTTAGGCACAAGACTTGAAGAATGCAAACTAGCGGCAGATCTTTTAAAACAAAAAGGAGTTTCAACTACTATTATTGATGCAAGGTTTGCCAAACCCCTAGACGAGGAATTGATTATGAAATGTGCTAGAGAGCATGAAATTTTAATCTCTATTGAAGAGGGTTCAATTGGAGGTTTCGGTTCGCATGTAAAAAACTTACTTGCTGAGAAAGGGATATTTGACAAAGGTCTAAAATTTAGATCAATGAATTTACCTGATAAGTTTATTGAACAAGATACCCCTAATAAAATGTATGAAATTGCTGGATTAAATGCTTCTCACATTTCAAAGAAAATTTTAGATATTTTATTTAATAAAAATTCTATCAAAGTTGTAAAAAATTAAATTGTTCTACTGACACTGAGCTTTGTTCATTAGATAGTGATCTAATAAAACACAATTCATCATTGCCTCACCAACAGGTACAGCTCTTATTCCAACACATGGATCATGCCTTCCTGTAACAGATATTGTTGTATTTTTTCCAAATTTATCGACAGTATCTCTTGTTGTTAAGATTGAAGATGTTGGTTTTACAGCAAATGAAGCAATAATTTCTTGTCCAGTTGAAATACCACCCAATATTCCACCAGCATTATTTGAATTAAATTTTATTTTTTTACCTTTTTGTGAAATTTCATCTGAGTTTTGTTCACCACTTAGTTGTGCAGAGTTCATTCCTGCACCAATATTAACTCCTTTAACAGCATTAATACTCATGAAACTAGATGCTATATCAGAGTCTAGTTTTGAGTAAATAGGTGCACCCAATCCTACCGGAATTCCTTTCGCTCTTATTTCAATCACTGCACCACATGATGATCCAGATTTTCTTACTCCTAACAAATATTTTTCCCAAAGTTTAATCATTGATTTGTCAGGACAAAAAAATGGATTTTTTGAAATTATTTTGTCATCCCATTTGTTTGTATCGCATCCCAATATACCTAGTTGAGTAACTGCACCTACAACTTTGAATTTTTTACCTAATTTTTTTTGTAAGACCAACTTTGCTATTGCACCAGCTGCAACTCTTGATGCAGTTTCTCTAGCTGATGATCTTCCACCACCTCTGTGGTCTCTAATTCCATATTTTTTGAAGTAAGTAAAGTCAGCGTGTCCAGGTCTAAATTTATCCTTAATTTTTCCATAATCCTTAGATCTCATATCTTTATTATAAATAATTAAGGATATTGGTGTACCAGTAGTTCTACCTTCAAAAATTCCAGATAATATTTGAACTTTATCGTCCTCTTTTCTTTGTGTTGTAAATTTTGATTGTCCTGGTTTTCTCTTATCAAGTTCTTTTTGTATATCTTTTTCACTTAAATTAATATTTGGTGGGCATCCATCAACGATACAGCCAATAGCAGGACCATGAGATTCACCCCAAGTAGAGAAACGAAATAGCTTTCCAAATGTATTAAATGACATTATTTATATTATATAGATTATTTTGTTTAAATTATGAATCAAAAAAACTCACTTGGGCTTAATAGTTGTTTTATGGATTTAGATGATCCAATACATTTATTCGATACTTGGATGGAAGAGGCAAAAAAAACTGAGCCAAACGACCCTAATGCAGTAGCGTTAGCAACATCGAATAAAAATAATGTCCCTTCTGTAAGAATGGTCTTATTAAAAGACTTCAATCAAAATGGATTTGTATTTTATACAAATTTAGATAGTCAAAAAGGACATGAATTAAAACAAAATCCAAATGTAGCAATGTGTTTTCATTGGAAGAGTTTACTAAGACAAATTAGAGTTAATGGCACAGTTTCATTGGTACCTAATGAGGTTGCAGATAATTACTATAATTCAAGAAGTTATGAAAGTAGAATTGGAGCATGGGCATCTAAACAAAGTAAAGAACTTAAAGATAGAGAACAGTTAGATAATTCTATCAAAGATTACAAAAAAAAATATGCAGATAAGAATAAGGTTCCACGACCAAATTATTGGTCAGGATGGAACTTATCTCCCTCAAGTATTGAATTTTGGCTTGATGGAGATAATAGAATTCATGAAAGATTAAAATATACGAAAAATTCTAAAGGAGAATGGATCAGATCTCTTTTGAGTCCTTAAAAACTTCTAGATAAACTAAATGTTGTTAAATTTTTTAAAATTTCTTTTTCTTTAGTATCTTCAAAAACACTCAGCGAATTTGAAGCAAGATTAATATAATGCTGAGCTTTCTGGTAACACTCATTTATAATTTTGTGCTTATTAATTAAAGCAATTATTTTATCTAAATCATTTTTATCTCTAGTATTTTTACTGAACATATTAATTAAGTTATTTTTTTCTTCGATCTCTAGCTTTTGATAAAGTAAAATTATTGGAAGTGTAATTTTTCCCTCAGAAAAATCTTGTCCTATTTTCTTTCCAAATAATTTAAGTTCAGCGTTGTAATCAAGTGTATCATCAGCAATTTGGAAAGTAAGTCCAAGATTTCTGCCATAAAATTCAAGCGCATCTTTTTCTTTTTTATTACTATCAGATAAAATTGCACCAACTTTTGTAGCTGCTGCAAACAATTCAGCAGTTTTTGCAGAAATTATTTTTAGATAAGTCTCTTCCAACATATCGACTTCACCTTTATGTTGAAGCTGTAAAACTTCTCCTTGAGCTATTTTTGATGAAGTAGATGATAATAATTTCAGAACTTCTATGTTGCCGTCTTCAACCATCATCTCAAAGCATCTACTTAGCAAATAGTCACCTACTAAAACTGACGAATGATTATTCCAAACTTTATTTAAAGTTTCCTTTCCTCTCCTAACTTCACCCTGATCTATAACGTCATCATGCATTAAAGTTGCACTATGAATTAGTTCAACACATGCTGCTAAATTCACATCTCTTGAACCTTTTGTATAACCACATAATTTTGCAGATCCTAAAGTGAGAAGAGCTCTTAGCCTTTTGCCACCAGTTTTCATATGATAGTCAGTCATTTTTTGAACTAGTTCTACATCACTAATTAATTTAGTTTTAATTTTTTCCTCAGTTAAAATAAGCTTGTCCTCAAGAGAATCCTTTAACTGAAAATATGAATTATTTATCTGATTTTTAAGCTGAACGACTGATCCCATATAAATTTTAAACTAGTATAATTAACTTTTATTTATTACTTATCAATTGACGCACCTTATTCTTCAATTATAAGTAGTCTTTATATTCAATTAATAATTCTATAATAAATATTTATGTTCTCTTTTTTTAAAAAGAAAAAAATAGTAGCTCATTTAAAGCTTAGTGGTGTGATAGGAAATGCAGGAAAATTTAAACAAGGTATAGATTTTGCTGGCCAAGAAGAGATAATTAAAAAAGCTTTTTCTTTGAAAAAAGCCAAATGTGTTGCAATTACTATAAATTCACCAGGTGGATCTCCTGTTCAATCCCATCTAATTTATAGCTTTATAAGACAGCAAGCAAAAAAAAATAACAAACAAGTAATAGTATTTGCAGAGGATGTAGCTGCCTCTGGAGGCTATCTTATTGCATGTGCTGGGGATGAAATTTATGCAAACTCAAGTTCTATTATAGGATCAATTGGAGTTATTTATTCATCATTTGGTTTTACAGAATTAATAAAAAAAATTGGTGTTGAGAGAAGAGTTCATACAGCTGGTAAAAATAAAAGTACTCTTGATCCTTTTCTTGAAGAAAAAAATGAAGATATAGAGAGACTTAAAAACATTCAATTAGACTTACATAAAGATTTTATTGATGTTGTTGAAAAAAGCAGAGGTGCTAAATTAAAAAAATCTGAAGTTGAACTTTTCTCGGGTGAATTTTGGTCAGGTAGTAAATCAAAAACATTGGGATTAGTAGATGGAATAGGAAACGCTCATGAAATTTTGAAAGAAAGATTTGGAGATGATGTAATAATTAAAAAATTTGAAAAGACTAAAGGATGGTTAAGTCAAAAACTTTCTTCTTCTAATCAAATAGATCAATTTGCAAATATTTTAGACGAGAGGTCAATTTGGCAAAGATATGGTTTCTAAAAATAAAAAAAAACAAAAACCAAAATTTCAAACCTTTCAAGAAACTATTTTAAATCTTCAAAAATTTTGGAGCAAACAAGGATGTATTATTCTTCAACCATATGATATGGAAGTTGGAGCTGGCACGTTCCATCCTGCCACAACTCTTAGATCTTTGGGCACTCAACCATGGAAAGCAGCTTATGTTCAGCCATCGAGGAGACCAACGGATGGTAGATATGGTGAAAATCCTAATAGACTTCAACATTATTATCAATTTCAAGTTTTGATTAAACCTTCTCCTGAAAATATAAAAAGGCTTTATCTAAATAGTCTTACTACAATTGGAATTCATCACAATGATCATGATATCAGATTTGTTGAAGATGACTGGGAAAGTCCTACATTAGGTGCAGCTGGTTTAGGGTGGGAAGTTTGGTGTGATGGAATGGAAATTACTCAATTCACTTACTTTCAACAAATGGCTGGTTATGAATGCAAACCAGTTTCAGTAGAAATTACTTATGGTTTAGAGAGAATCTGTATGTTCACACAACAACAAAAAAATGTTTACGATTTGTTATGGAACGATGAGGATATAAAATACAGGGAAGTTTTTCACCAGGCTGAAAAAGAGTTTTCTGCTTATAATTTTGAGCATGCTAATGTTGAACAATTATTTAAAATGTTTGATATGCATGAGTCAGAAGCAAAATCATTAGTTGAAAAAAAGGTTTCACTACCTGCGTATGATCAATGTTTAAAAGCAAGCCACGTATTTAACATTTTAGATGCTAGGGGAGCAATAAGTGTTGCACAAAGAGCAGGTTACATTGGAAGAATTCGTGAAATCACTAAGTCTGCTGCTGGGATTTGGATAGATAGTCAAAATTAAAAAATGTCTGAGTTTTTTTTAGAACTATTTAGCGAGGAAATACCTGCAGGTCTTCAAAAAAATTTAAGGGAAAACTTACTGAAATCTTTTAATGATTTCTTTGAAGAGAAATCTATTCCATTTACAAGAAGTTCTTCCTATTCAACCCCGAATAGATTGGTAATATTATTTGAAGGACTTAAAAAACAAACAGTTCTGAAGTCTGAGGAAATAAAAGGTCCGAGTACAAAAGCTCCAGATCTAGCTATAGAGGGCTTTATAAGATCAAATCAAACTATAAAACAAAATCTTTATGAAAAAGAAACAGAAAAAGGTAACTTTTTCTTCTTTAAAACAAAATCAAAAAAACTTTATACCCACGAGTTATTAGAGGAGTTTGTTCCAAAAATATTAGATAAAATTCAATGGAAAAAATCAATGCGCTGGGGGAATTTTAGTTTAAATTGGGGTAGACCGCTCAAGTCCATTTTGGCAATCTTTAATAAAAAAACACTAATATTTAAATTTCATCATATTCAGTCATCTAATTTAACTTTTGAAGATAAAGATTTTGAAGAAAAGAAAATAAAATTTTCTGATTTCAAAAAATATAAAAATTTTTTTAAAAAGAAACAAATAATAATCGACCCTGTTGAAAGAAAAAAAATTATTGAAAAAAAATTTCATTTACTTTTAAAAAAGAAAAATATTGTTATAGAGCAAAATCCGGAGCTGTTGGAAGAAGTTGTTGATTTAACAGATCAACCCAATGTTCTTGTTTGTCAGTTTAATAAAGATTTTTTAAAAATACCAAAAGAGATTTTAATAATCACAATGCAATACCATCAAAAATATTTCCCTACTTTTGATAATAAGGGTGGTATTACGAACGAATTTTTAGTTGTTTCAAACAAAAAAGATCTTAAAGGTTTAATAAAGTTAGGTAATGAGAGGGTAGTAGAGGCAAGACTTACAGATGCAAAGTTCTTTTGGCAAAAAGATAAATCTCAAAATTTAGTAAAACAAGTCTCAAATTTAAAATCCATGAATTATTTTAAAGGTTTGGGAAGTTATTTTGATAAAGTTCAAAGAATGAGAAAGCTAGGAGGAATGCTTTCAGATGAACTATTAATTAGCAAAGAAAAAGCAGAATTATCAGCATCAATCTCTAAAGTCGATTTATTATCTGAACTAGTTGGTGAGTTTCCTGAACTTCAAGGGATTATGGGTGGTTATTTTTCTGAAGCACAAGGTTTTGACAAGGATGTAGCACTATCAATAAGTGAACAATATTTACCTTCAGGTTCTAGGTCTAAGGTTCCCAAAAAACCTTTTAGTATAGCACTAGCTCTATCAGACAAAATAGATACCCTTGTAGGTTTTTTTGGAATTAACCAAAAGCCAACAAGTTCTAAAGACCCATTTGCTCTTAGAAGGTTAACTTTAGGAGTAATTAGAATAATTATCGAAAATAAAAATCAAATTAAAATAAGAGATTTGATTAACTATTCAGCTTCACTTTACATAGATCAAGGCTTCAAATTTGAAAATAAACTACTAGAAAAAGAACTTTCTGAATTTCTAATGGATCGACTAAAATTCTATATGAAGGAAGAAAATATTCGAAATGATATTATTCAAGCATCTATCAATTCACATAATTTAGATCAGCTTGTAGTAATTTTTGAAAAGGCAAAATATTTAGACAAAATAATTTCTAAGTCAAATGGAAACGAAATAATATCAAGTTACAAAAGAGCCTCAAATATCCTAGAAAGTGAATTGAAAGGACAGAATTTTGATATTTCAAGTAAAACTGACCCCAGTATTTTTAAGACAGATTTTGAAAAAAATTTGTTTAAAAAAATAAATGATTTAAGGAAATATTTTTCTTCAATTAATAAAGATGAAGTTTATTCTGAAACTCTAGATAATTTATTTGATGCAAAAAAAGTAATTAACGATTTTTTTGACAATGTTATAGTCAATGACGTTGACCCAGGTATTCGAAAAAATAGACTAGAACTTATCCAAATCTTATGTAAAACCTTCAATAACTATGTTAATTTTTCTTTAATAGACTCTCAAAAATGAAAAAACTAATTTTAAATTTCAAATCAAAAGACAGTAAAAAAATCAAAATCCCCAGAAATTTTTTAGGTGGAAAAGGTGCTAACCTTTCAGAAATGGGACGAATGGGTTTACCTGTTCCACCTGGATTTACTATTTCTACAAAAGTATGTGATTTATTTTATAGAGACAAAAAAAAACTCAGTAAAAGTATAATAACATCTATTAAAAAAGAATTAAAGGCTGTTGAAAAGGAAGTTTCAAAAAAATTTGGTGATTTAAAAAATCCATTATTACTTTCAGTCAGATCTGGAGCACGAGTTTCTATGCCTGGCATGATGGATACAATTTTAAATTTAGGATTAAACGATAAAACTGTTAAAGCCCTTGCATCAAAAACCTCAAATGGTCGATTTGCTAAAGATAGCTACAGAAGGTTTATCCAAATGTATGGTAATGTAGTGATGGGAGTTGAAGGGTATCATTTTGAAGAATTAATTGAGAATTATAAACTTACTAAGGGTGTTTTGTTAGACACTGATTTAGATGAAAACGACTGGGATGGACTAATTGAAGATTTTAAAAAAACAGTTAAGGAAAAAGCAAATAAAGATTTTCCACAAGATGTTAACGAGCAGTTGTTGGGAGCAATTAGTGCAGTATTCTTATCTTGGGATAGTAAGAGAGCAAAAATATATAGAAAATTAAATCACATACCTGCAGAGTGGGGTACAGCGGTTAATGTTCAATCAATGGTTTTTGGAAACATGGGAGATGATTGTGCAACTGGTGTTGTTTTCACAAGAAATCCATCAGATGGTGAAAATGAAATTTATGGAGAATATTTAATCAATGCACAAGGGGAGGATGTAGTGGCAGGCACTAGAACACCACAATACATAACTAAAAAAGCTAGACAAAATGCTAAGGCCAAAGCCCCATCAATGCAAGAGTCTATGCCCAAAGTTTATAAACAACTCTATAGGATCTTAAAAAAATTAGAAAAGCATTACAAAAACATGCAAGATGTAGAGTTTACAGTTGAAAATAAAAAGTTGTGGATGCTCCAAACTCGTTCAGGAAAAAGAACTGCAAAATCTGCAGTCAAAATCGCAGTTGATATGGTTAAAGAAAAATTAATCTCAAAAAAAGAGGCTGTACTAAGAATTGATCCACACTCACTTGATACACTACTGCATCCAACTTTAGATGAAAAAAGTTCAATAAATGTTATTGCAAATGGTTTACCTGCTTCACCAGGTGCTGCGAGTGGAAAGGTTGTATTCACGTCTGAAGAAGCAGAGAGACTAACATCAATGATGCAGGATACAATATTGGTTAGAGTAGAAACTTCACCTGAGGATATACAAGGAATGCATGCAGCTAAAGGAATATTAACTGCAAGGGGCGGTATGACAAGTCATGCAGCTGTTGTAGCAAGAGGAATGGGAAGGCCTTGCGTTTCTGGATCAAGTGAAATTGATATCAATTATGAAAATAAGTCATTTAAAACATCATCAATGGAAATTAAAGAAGGAGATATAATAACAATAGACGGCTCAACAGGAAGAATAATAGAGGGTAGTGTCCCCACTGCAAAGCCAGAAATATCTGGTGACTTTTCAAAATTAATGTCTTGGGCAGATAATTATAGAAAATTAAATATAAGAACTAACTCTGAAACCCCAAAAGATACTAAAACTGCTAGAGATTTTGGTGCTGAAGGCATTGGACTTTGTAGGACTGAGCACATGTTTTTTGATGAGGATAGAATTTTATCTGTTAGGGAAATGATACTTTCTAAAACTAAAGAGGACAGAGCTAGAGCTTTAGATAAACTTTTGCCATATCAGAAAAAAGATTTTACTGAAATTTTTAAAATTATGAGCGGCTTACCAGTTACAGTAAGATTATTAGATCCACCACTACACGAATTTTTACCAAGATCAAATAAAGAAGTTAATGAATTAGCAGAAATTGTTAATCTTTCGGTAAAAGAGGTTGAAACAAGAATTGATGAACTTCATGAACAAAACCCAATGTTAGGTCACAGGGGTTGCAGATTGGCTATATCATTTCCTGAAATATATGAGATGCAATGTAGAGCAATTTTTGAAGCATTATGTGAGCTTAAAAAAAATAAAATTAAGTCACCTTTTCCTGAAATAATGATTCCTTTGGTTTCTACAGAGGCCGAAATTAAAATAATGAAAGATTTAGTTAAAAGAATAGGAAGTATGGTGCAAAAAGAAAATAAATTAAAAATAGACTTTATGGTTGGGACAATGATTGAGCTTCCTAGGGCAGCAATCAAGGCAAAAGAAATAGCAAAACATGCAGAATTCTTTAGTTTTGGTACAAATGATTTAACTCAAACTACTTTTGGAATTAGCAGGGATGATAGTGGAAAATTTTTAAATGATTATCTAGAAAATAAAATATTTTCTATTGATCCTTTTGTATCAATTGATGAAGGGGTTTCAGATTTAGTTGAGATTGCTGTTTCAAAAGGAAAAAGGCAAAATAAGAAGATAAAACTGGGTATCTGTGGAGAGCACGGTGGTGATCCAAAAAGTATTTCTTTTTGCGCGAAAGCAGGACTCCATTATGTATCTTGTTCCCCTTATAGAGTTCCAGTCGCTAGACTAGCAGCAGCTCAAGCAGAGTTAAAAAAATAATTATTTTAATTAAGGGGCGTTCTGTTGCCAGGTGCCCCAAACCCCGTTTGCTTAATTAACTAAGTTAATTAGGCAGCAAGTGCGTAACTTTCGTTAGCAATTATAAATTAGCCCGTCACGGTGGAACAATCCCGAACGAAAGAATAGCCTTTAGACATTCGTCGAATCTAGTTCACCCCCATAAGTTGCAATGGTGGAGGTGGTGGGTACTGCCCCCACGTCCGCAATGGTTATTACGAAATTCGTTTATCGTCGTAGTTGGAAAACCAACATTATTAATATAAAAGGAATTACAACAGATTCAATAACAATCATGAAACTTACCAAAGAACAAGCGGAAGAGATAAAAAATCAACAATCTCAAAGCAATCAAACTAAAAGAGTTACAGTGCCAGAACTTGAAAATGTCCTTTACGAAGCACTTCCTGCTTTAGACCACGGTTTTGTTCGAGTGGTTGATTATATGGGGGATGATACTTCAATTGTTCAATCAGCTAGAGTTTCTTATGGAAAAGGAACTAAGCAAGTTTCAACTGATAAAGGATTAATCAAATATTTAATGAGACATTGGCACAGTACTCCGTTTGAAATGTGTGAAATAAAATATCATATAAAGTTACCAATATTTATTGCTCGACAGTGGATTAGACACAGAACTGCGAATGTTAATGAATATTCTGCAAGATATTCAATTCTAGATAAAGAGTTTTATTTACCTACGCAAGAAAATTTAGCTGCTCAATCTACTAGCAATAGACAAGGTAGAGGAGATGTTTTGGAGGGCAAACAAGCAGAAGAAGTTTTAGAACTATTAAAAAGTGATGCGGAGAGAACTTACGACAATTATGAAACAATGCTTAATGAAAGATTTGATGGCTCAACTATAGATGAAAATAAAAAGGGCCTAGCAAGAGAACTTGCAAGAATGAATTTGACTTTAAATACTTATACCCAATGGTACTGGAAAACTGATCTTCTAAACCTAATGAATTTTTTAAGATTAAGAGCTGATAGTCATGCACAATACGAAATAAGAGTTTACGCAGATATAATGTTAGATACTGTGAAAAAATGGGTTCCTATAACTTATGAAGCTTTTATGGATTACAGGGTCGGAGGCACAGAAGTTTCAGCTAAAGGAAAATTAATTGTACAAAAACTTATTAAAGGTGAAAATGTTGACTTAGATAGCTCAGGTCTTTCAAAAAGAGAGTGGAATGAGCTAATGACTGCCTTTGATCTTAAAGATAAGTTGATTTAATTTTATTAGCAAAATCTATATATATTTTTGAAATTTCATGATCTGGGTTCGCTTCCACCAACGGTTTTCCATCATCAGAAGTTTTTCCTACATCTGGATTAATTGGAATTTCACCTAAAAATTCTTTTTCAAATTCATTTGCAGTTTTTTTAACACCACCTTCGCCAAATATTTTATATTTTTTACCGTCATCTCCAATAAAAAAACTCATATTATCTACTAAGCCTAAGATTTTTACCCCAAGTTTATCAAACATTTTTATACCTCTTTTTACATCTAAAAGAGCAACCTCTTGTGGGGTAGAAACTATTATTGCACCATCCATTTTTATTTCTTGTGAAAAAGTTAATTGTGTATCCCCTGTGCCAGGTGGCATATCAACAATTATAAAATCTAAATCTTTCCAATTAACTTTTTGAGTAAAAGTTTTAATTGCGCTTGTAACCATTGGGCCACGCCATATCATGGGTGTCTGTTGATCAGCCAAGAAACCAATTGACATACATTGAATATCATATTTTACAACAGGTTCTAATTTTTGACCGTCACTTTTTGGTTTTTCGATAATATTGAACATTTTTGGAATTGAGGGACCATAAATGTCAGCATCTAACAAACCAACTTTACAACCAACTTGTTTTAAGGCTAAAGCTAAATTTGTAGCAAAAGTAGATTTTCCAACACCTCCTTTTGCACTTGAAATTGCTATAGTAAATTTGGTTCCTAATATTGGATTTTTTGTGAATTTCTTAGGTTCAAGCTTTTGTTTCATTGCGGCACTAAGTTCGGGCTTTTTATCAGACATACAACTATCATTACTTGTTTTTTGTAATAAAGACACTATATACTTTGGCATATGTCAGACGATTTCAGAGGAAGAGGTGGAAGCCCATGGGGATCACCGCCAGGTGGTGGAAGTAATAATGGGTCAGGCAGAGGACCAAGACCTCCAAATCTTGATGAAATTTTAAAAGAAATTCAAGATAAAATTAAAAAATTTTTACCTGGTGGCAAATCATCAGGAGGTAAATCTATAGGATTAATTGTATTAGTATTAGCTTTTGTTTGGTTAGCAAGTGGACTTTATAGAGTTTTACCTGACGAACAAGGTGTTGTACTTAGGTTTGGAAAGTTTATTAAAACCACTCAACCTGGATTAAATTATCACATACCTTTTCCAGTAGAAAATGTACTTACTCCTAAAGTAACTAAAGTTAATAGAATAGACATTGGTTTTAGATCTGAAAGAGACAGTGGTTTTTCAACAGGTGGTGGTGTTGCCGATGTTCCACAAGAAAGTTTAATGTTAACTGGCGATGAAAATATTGTTAACATAGATTTTTCTGTATTCTGGGTAATTAAAGATGCAGGAAATTTTTTATTTAAAATTCAAGACCCAGAGGGCACAGTAAAAGCTGCAGCAGAGACAGCTATGAGAGAAGTTATAGCAAAAAGTGATATTCAACCAATTTTAACTGAAGGTAGATCTAAAATTGAGGTTGAAACACAAGAAATTATTCAGACTATTTTAGATGATTATGAAAGTGGAATTCAAATTACACAGGTACAAACACAGAAAGCTGATCCACCAGATCAAGTGATTGATGCATTTAGAGATGTGCAGGCTGCAAGAGCAGATATGGAAAGATCTAAAAATGAAGCAGAGGCTTATGCAAATGATGTAATCCCAAGAGCTAGAGGGGAAGGTCAAAAAATCTTACAAGCTGCTGAAGCATACAAAAAAGAAGTTGTAGCAAAAGCAGAAGGTGAAGCAAGTAGATTTGTAGCAATATATAATGAGTATAAAAATGCAAAAGTAGTAACTCAGGAGAGAATGTATTTAGAAACAATGGAAAAAGTCTTAGCGGATATTGACAAAGTAATTATTGAAAAAAATGCAGGTTCAGGTGTAGTTCCTTACTTACCACTTCCTGAATTAAAGAAGAAAGTGACTAACTAAATGAAAGCTGGAAAAATTTTAGGTGGATTAATTATTGCAGTCGGTGTTTTAGCTTTTTTATCAGTAATTATCGTTAAAGAAGTAAATCAGGCAATCATTCTTCAATTTGGAGATCCAAAAAGAATAATTATTAAACCTGGTTTAAATTTTAAAATTCCATTTATTCAAAACGTTGTTTACCTTGATAAGAGAATATTAAACTTAGATACACCACCTGAAGAAGTTATCGCATCTGACCAAAAAAGATTAATTGTTGATGCATTTGCAAGATTTAAAATTGTTGATCCACTACAGTTCTATATTTCAGTTGGAGATGAGAGAGTAGCAAGATCAAGATTATCAACTATTATAAACTCGAGAATTAGAAATGTTTTAGGTCAAGAAGAATTACAAACACTACTTTCTCAGGATAGATCAAAACAAATGGCTTTAATTAAAGAAGGGGTAAATAATGAAGCTAAAAATTTTGGAATTACTATTGTTGATGTAAGAATAAAAAGAGCAGACCTTCCTCAAGCAAATAGTGATGCAATTTATCGAAGAATGCAAACAGAACGGGAAAGAGAAGCAAAAGAGTTTAGAGCAAAAGGTGCAGAGATGGCTGTTACAATCACTTCAACTGCAGATAAAGAAGTTACCGTTATCTTAGCAGAATCTCAAAAACAGTCAGAGATTATGAAAGGTGAAGGTGATGGCTTAAGGAATAAAATTTTTGCTGACGCCTTTGGTCAAGATCCTGAATTTTTTGCATTTTATAGAGCAATGCAGGCCTATGAAAAGGCATTAATTGGAGGAGAAACTTCTTTAATTTTATCTCCTGATAGCGAATTCTTCAAATTTTTTGGAAATATAAAACCTGAAATCCAACAATAATCTTTAAATGAATGAGCTAGTCATAGCTTTTGGATTATTCTTATTCATTGAAGGAATTTTGTATGCCATATTTCCATCAAAAATGAAAAATATGTTAAAAAAATTAGAACTTGTAAAAGTTAGTCAATTAAGATTAGGAGGACTTATTTTTGCAATAATAGGTTTTATAATTATTTATTATATAAAAAGTTAAAATGAAAAAAATTAAGATTATCCTTTTAACAATAGTTTTATCTATTGGTTTTTTAAGCCAATCTTACTCCAAAACTGTTCCTGAGTCGTTTGCTGATCTTGCTGAAAAATTAATGCCATCTGTTGTAAATATTTCAACATCAACTACAGTAGTTACTAAGTCTAATCCACTTCCATTTCAATTTCCTCCAGGATCACCGTTTGGAGATATGTTTAAAGAGTTTGGAGACCCTCAAGAAAGACAATCATCCGCATTAGGTTCTGGATTTATAATTGAAGAGAAAGGTATTGTTATAACCAATAATCATGTAATTCAAGATGCTGATGACATAATTGTTAGAGTAAATGGTGACCAAGAGTTTAAAGCAAAAGTTTTAGGAGCAGACCCATTAATGGATATAGCTGTTTTGCAATTAGAAACTAATGAAAAGTTTATACCAGTTGCTTTTGGTGATTCTGATAAAGCTAGAATAGGCGATTGGGTGATTGCTATAGGAAATCCGTTTGGTTTAGGAGGAACAGTTACAGCAGGGATAATCTCAGCAAGAAATAGATCAATTGGATTGTCTAGATATGAGGATTTTATCCAAACTGACGCCTCAATTAATTCTGGGAATTCTGGTGGCCCTTTATTTGATATGGAGGGAAATGTTATTGGTATTAATACAGCTATTTTGGGTCGAAATGGTTCAATTGGAATTGGATTTTCAATTCCATCAAATAGTGCACAAATTGTAATCGATCAATTAATTGAATTTGGAGAGACAAAAAGAGGATGGCTCGGAGTAAGAATACAAGATGTAACTAAAGAAATTGCAGAAGTTGAAAGATTAGATAAACCAAGAGGCGCTTTAGTTGCAAGTGTTGCAGAAAATAGTCCATCAGAAAAAGCAGGAATTAAAGCTGGGGATATAATTTTAGAATTTAATGGTCAAAGAATTAATCAAATGAAAGAATTGCCAGCAATTGTTGCTAGAACACAAGTTGGTAAAAAAGTAGAAGTCAAAATTTGGAGAAACAAAAAAGAAATCATTAAAAATGTTCTTTTAGGAAGACTTGAGACATCAGAAGACTTTAAAGTAAGCGAGAAACAAAAACCAAAAGAAAGAATAGATCAGATTGAGGATTTAAAAATAACTGTTAGAACCTTAAATAAAGAGGACATCAAAAATCGTAAATTACCCAATCAAACTACTGGGCTTGTCATCACTGGAATTCAAAATAATAGTCCCTTAGCTGGTTCAGTTCAGGTGAATAGTATTATTGTTGAGGCTCAAAAAGAAAGAATTAAAACTATTGATGATTTAAAAAAAATTACGAAGCAAGTTTTAAATTCAAATCAAAAAACAATATTGCTTGCAATTTATAATAATCAAAATCAGAGAAGATATATTGGAATTGCGTTAGACTAATCATGGATTTTAAATCCAAGATTATATTAATTTCAGGACCAACTGCTTCTGGAAAATCAAGTTTTGCTATTAAACTTGCAAAAAAAATTAATGGAGAAATTGTAAATGCTGACAGCATGCAAGTTTACAAGCAATTAAAAATTCTGTCTGCAAGACCAGATCCCAAAAAATACTTAAAAATAAGACATCATTTATATGGCTTTCAAGATGCGAGAAAAAATTTTTCAACTGGAAATTGGTTGAAATTAGTATCTAAAAAAATTGAAGAAATAAAAAAAAGAAAAAAAACCCCAATCCTTGTAGGGGGCACTGGATTATATTTTAAGGCATTAACTGATGGATTAGTAAAAATTCCAAATATACCGATAAAGATAAGAAATCAAATAAGAGCTCAACAATTAAAGATCGGTCAAAATAAGTTCTTTAAAAAACTTTTAAAAATTGATCCAGTTTCTAAAAATAAAATTAATCCAACTGACACTCATAGATCGATAAGAGCCTATGAAGTAAAAGCATACACTCAAAAATCTATTCATGAATGGTATAAAAATACAAAATCAAATTTTAAACAAAGTGATTTCTTTAAAATTTATATTGATTTCCCTCGTGCAGATTTAATTGAGAGGATAAATGTAAGATCTAAGGAAATGGTTGAAAATGGGGCAATTAAAGAAGTAAAAAACTTTTTAAAATTAAAGGTGCAAAAAGACAAAAGTGTTAACAAAGCAATTGGCATCAATGAAATTGGACAATACTTAAATAATAAAAAGGAATTGGAAGAAATAATTGAAAATATATCAATAAAAACTAGACAATACGCTAAAAGACAAAGCACTTGGGCAAGAGGTAATATGAATTCTTGGTTCAAATTGAAACCAGGTGAGTTAAAATATTTTTTAAAAAAAATTTAAATATCTCAATCAAAACTTGACCAATCAGCACAACTTCAGCTAGATTGCGAAATGTCAAAATTATATACAGGAGCAGAAATTGTATTTAAATGCCTTGAAGATCAGAAGGTAGAGCATATTTTTGGATATCCTGGTGGTGCAGTTTTACCAATTTATGATGAACTTAAAAATCATAATTCTATTAAACATATTTTAGTAAGACACGAACAAGGTGCGGGTCATGCTGCTGAAGGATACGCAAGATCATCTGGTAAACCCGGGGTTGTTTTAGTTACCTCTGGACCTGGTGCCACTAATGTTGTTACCGCTTTAACAGATGCTTACATGGATTCTGTTCCTTTAGTTTGTATTTCAGGTCAAGTTCCAACACATTTAATTGGAACAGATGCATTTCAAGAATGTGACACCACTGGTATTACAAGACCATGTACAAAACATAATTGGTTAGTAAAAGACATAAATGATTTGTCAGAGATAATGCATGAAGCATTTAAAGTTGCAACTACAGGAAGACCAGGCCCTGTCTTAGTTGATATTCCAAAAGATATTCAATTTGCAAAAACCAAATATAAAAAACCAAAAAAAGAAAAAAAATTAAATGGAAAATCAAATAACAATTTTTCTCAAAAACAAATAGATCAACTAATTGATTTATTAAAAAATGCTAAAAAACCAGTTATTTATAGTGGTGGTGGTGTAATTAATTCAGGACCTAAGGCAAGTGATGCATTAAGAGAGTTTGTTGAATTAACAGGATTTCCAATTACTTCCACACTTCAAGGTCTAGGTGCATATCCTGGTGATGACAATCAATTCCTTGGAATGTTAGGTATGCACGGAACTTATGAAGCAAATAATGCAATGCATGATTGTGATCTTTTAATAAATATTGGTGCAAGATTCGATGATCGTATTACTGGAAAAATAGATGAGTTTTCACCCAATTCAAAAAAAGTTCATATTGATATAGATCCTTCATCAATCAATAAAATTATTAAAGTTAATCTTGCAATCGTAGGAGATGTTGCAAAAGTACTTAATAAAATAAATAAATCAATCTTGAAGGAAAAAAATGGACATAGCAAATCCAATAAATCGAATATTGCTAAGTGGTGGGAACAAATACAAAAGTGGAGAGGCAAAGATTCTCTTAATTTTGTAAACAGCAATGATAGTATTAAACCTCAACATGCGGTTCAAAGATTATACGAGTTAACAAAAGATAAAGATACTTATGTAACTACTGAAGTAGGTCAACATCAAATGTGGGCTGCACAGCATTACAAATTTAATAAACCCAATAGATGGATGACATCTGGAGGTTTAGGTACAATGGGTTATGGTCTGCCAGCAGCAGTTGGAGTACAAATTGCGCATCCTGACAAGTTGGTCATTGATATTGCTGGTGAAGCTTCTGTATTAATGACTATGCAAGAAATGTCGACTGCGGTTCAATACAACTTACCAATCAAAATTTTTATTTTGAACAATCAATACATGGGAATGGTAAGACAATGGCAAGAGTTATTACATGAAAAGAACTATTCTGAGAGTTACTCTGAGGCCCTTCCTGATTTTTTAAAAATGGCTGAAGCTTATGGCTGCAAAGGAATAAAAGCTGAAAACCCTTCTGAATTGGATGAGAAAATTCAAGAGATGATTGATTATAATGGCCCAGTTATTTTCGATTGTCACGTTGATCCAAATGAAAATTGCTTTCCAATGATACCATCAGGAAAACCCCACAATCAGATGATTTTAGGACCAAACGATCAAGAAGACAATAAAATCAAGGGAAAAGGCAAAGCCTTAGTTTAAAAGTAATGCCAAAATCAAAATCAGCTTATAGTGTTCCTACTAAAAAAGAGAAGTCAGACACTTATATATTTGTGGTGTGGGTTGATAATGAGGCCGGTGTACTCGCACGGGTAGTTGGACTATTTTCTGGCCGAGGATATAATATTGAATCTTTAGCCGTTGCAGAGGTGGATGCAGCTAAAAATATTTCTAGAATTACAATTGTTACAACAGGAACACCCCAAGTTATTGATCAAATTAAACGTCAATTATCTAAATTAGTGCCCGTTCATAAGGTTGCAGAATTCAAAAGAGAAGATAAAGATGTGATATTTAAAGAGATGGCATTATTTAAAATTGTTGGAAAAAAAAAGAAAATGGAAAAGTGTTTAAATGTTTGTAAAAAATTTAATCTAGTTATTTTAGATGAAACTAAAACATCTAAAGTTATACAAATAACAGCACTTCGAAGAGAAATTGATAAAATAAGTAAAAAATTAAAACCTTGGGGACTGATTAGCGCTTCTAGAACTGGGGCTGTTGCAATGACAAGAGGTGCCAAAATATTTAACTAATTATAAAGGAGAAATAACATGAAAATGTTTTATGAAAAAGATGCAGATGTTGATTTAATTAAAAATAAAAAAATTGCTATTTTTGGTTATGGTAGTCAAGGACATGCACATGCATTAAATCTCAAAGATAGCGGTGTGAAAGAAATTGTAGTTGCACTTAGAGATGGCTCATCTAGTGTAGCAAAAGCAGAGTCAAAAGGGTTAAAGGTAATGAATTTGTCTGACGCTGCTGCTTGGGCAGATGTAGTAATGATTTTAACTCCAGACGAATTACAAGCAGAAATTTATAAAAATCATATAGAGCAAAGAGTAAGAGAGGGAACTAGTATTGCCTTTGCTCATGGATTAAATGTTCACTATGATTTAATCAAAGCAAGAAAAGATTTAGATGTATTTATGGTTGCTCCTAAAGGACCTGGTCACCTAGTAAGAAGTGAATATGAGAAAGGTGGTGGAGTGCCATGTTTATTTGCAGTTCATCAAAATGGCTCAGGAAAAGCGAGAGATCTAGCATTATCATATGCATCAGCGGTAGGTGGTGGAAGATCAGGTATTATTGAAACTACTTTTAAAGATGAGGTTGAGACAGATTTATTTGGGGAGCAAACAGTTCTTTGTGGAGGGTTAGTTGAACTAATTAAAAATGGTTACGAAACTTTAGTTGAAGCAGGTTATGAGCCAGAGATGGCATATTTTGAAACAGTACATGAAGTAAAACTGATTGTTGATTTGATTTATGAAGGTGGTATTGCAAATATGAATTATTCAATTTCAAATACAGCAGAGTATGGTGAATACCAATCTGGACCAAGAATTATAAATAAGGAAGAAACTAAAAAAAGAATGAAAGAAGTGTTGTCTGATATTCAATCTGGAAAGTTTACCAAAGAATGGATGGACGAATGTAAAAATGGTCAAAAAAACTTCCTTGCAACTAGAGCTAAATTGGCTGAGCACTCTGTGGAAAAAGTTGGTGCTGAACTTAGAGCAATGATGCCTTGGATTGGCAAGAAAAAACTAGTGGATAGTGATAAGAGTTAAATTTTGATAAAGACCCAAAAGGGACTTAAAAATATAGTATAAATTTAACATTTATTTTGCAATATCACCTATAGATTGTAATATAAATTTTTCTAAAATTTAGTTATGAGCAATAAAGATAGAGTTATAATTTTCGATACTACCATGCGAGATGGTGAGCAATCACCAGGTGCGTCTATGAGTTTGGAGGAAAAAATCCAAATTGCAAGAGTATTTGATGAATTAGGAATAGATATTATTGAGGCAGGCTTTCCAATTGCATCCCCTGGAGATTTTGAAGCAGTAACTGAAGTTAGCAAGATTTTAAAAAAATCTATCCCTGCAGGATTATCTAGACATTCCAAGAAAGATATTGATAGAGCCTATGAAGCTTTAAAACATGCTCCAAGATTTAGAATTCACACATTTATTTCAACAAGTCCTCTTCATATGAAGCATAAGTTAAATATGTCTTCAGATGATGTGTACGAGTCTATTGGACAGCATGTTGCCTATGCAAGAAAATTTACTGATGATGTCGAATGGTCATGTGAAGATGGCACAAGAACAGATATGGATTTTATGTGCAAGACTGTGGAACTAGCTATTAAAAATGGGGCAACAACAATAAATATTCCTGATACAGTTGGGTATACTATTCCATCTGAGTTTACCAAAATAATTGAAACATTATTAAATAAAGTTCCAAATATTGATCAAGCAATTTTATCAACACACTGTCATAATGATTTAGGTTTAGCAGTTGCAAATTCTTTAGCTGGCGTACAGGCTGGAGCTAGACAAATTGAATGTACCATCAATGGTTTAGGAGAAAGAGCTGGAAATGCTGCACTTGAAGAAGTTGTGATGGCAATAAAAACTAGACCAGATTTAATGCCTTATGAAACAGGAATTAATACAACTCTTCTAAGTAAAGCCTCCAAAATTGTGTCAAATGCAACTGGATTTCCTGTACAATATAATAAAGCAATTGTTGGGAAAAATGCTTTTGCACATGAAGCAGGTATTCATCAAGATGGTATGCTTAAAAATAGACAAACATACGAAATTATGACTCCAGAAAGTGTTGGTGTCAAACAAACCTCTTTAGTAATGGGTAAACATTCTGGCAGACATGCATTTAAAGATAAATTAAATAGTTTAGGCTATCCTGATTTAACGGATGATGTTGTTAGCAATGCTTTCGCTAAGTTTAAGGTTTTAGCAGATAAGAAAAAACATGTTTATGATGAAGATATCATTGCTCTAATAGATGATAGTTTAATTATTGATAATAAAGTAAATGCAATTAGTCTAAAATCTTTGAAAGTTTTTGCTGGAACAGGCGAACCCCAAAGAGCAGAAATGACTTTGGATGTATATGGAGACATCAAAAAAGCGTCAGAAACTGGAGATGGTCCAGTAGATGCGATTTTTAAATGTATCAAAACATTATTTCCGCATGAAGTTAATTTACAATTGTACCAAGTACATGCTGTAACGGAAGGAACAGATGCTCAAGCTACAGTTAGTGTAAAAATTGAGGAAAAAGGAAAAACGACAGTTGGGCAGGCTGCTGATACAGATACACTAGTAGCATCAGCTAATGCATATATTAATTCACTAAATAAAATGATTATAAAACGCGATAAAACAGCTCCAATGGAGCAAGAAAGTCAGAAAGTAAGAGGTATATAAATGGCATTATTTGATAGTTTAAAAAAAATTTGGAGCCAGGATATGGCAATTGATCTTGGAACTGCAAATACACTTGTAGTTTTAAAAGGAAAAGGTGTGGTTCTTAATGAGCCTTCTGTGGTTGCAATTGTCGATCAAGGGGGAAAGAAAAATGTTTTAGCAGTTGGAGACGAGGCAAAGACAATGCTAGGAAGAACTCCGGGTGGAATTAGTGCAATAAGACCACTAAGAGATGGAGTGATTGCAGACTTTGTTGTTACTGAGGAAATGATTAAACATTTTATTAAAAAAGTTCATAAAGGTAGTACATTTGCAAATCCAAGAATATTAATTTGTGTTCCAACCGGTTCAACGCCAGTTGAAAGAAAGGCAATACAAGATAGTGCTCTTGCGGCGGGTGCAAGAAGAGTACAATTAATTGAGGAACCAATAGCAGCAGCTATCGGGGCTGGACTGCCAATTTCAGAGGCCACAGGATCAATGATTGTTGATATTGGTGGTGGTACAACTGAAATTGCAATAATGTCTTTAGGAGGTTTAGTTTACTCTAAATCGCTTAGAGTTGCTGGCGATGCAATGGATGTAGCGATCGTTAATTACATGAGAAAAGAGTATAATTTACTAATAGGTGACACTACTGCTGAAAAAATTAAAAAAGAAATGGGAACTGCTATACCTAGTGGAACAAATACGTATCCAGTAAAAGGGCGAGATCTTAGATCTGGTACCCCAAAAGAGGTTAACATCACTGAAGAAGATACTGCAGAAGCTTTAAATGATATTATGAAAGAAATGGTAAATGCAATCAAAGATGGCTTGGAGAACACACCACCTGAGTTATCTGCTGATTTAGTTGATATGGGTTTAACCTTAACGGGTGGAGGATCATTATTAAAGAACATTGATAAAAGATTTGCTAAGGAAACTGGATTACCAGTTCATGTTGCTGACGACCCATTGTCATGTGTAGCAGTTGGAACAGGAAAGGCTTTGGATCAAGAACAAACTTTCTCTACCATGTTATCTGAATATTAAAAGTAATGGCAGTAGGCAGAGACGATTTTGTAATTGCCTTTAGATCTGCCTTTATTAGTAAAAAAGGTAAACAAAAATTTTCTTTATTAAGTTTAATCCTTTTATCAATAATAATAACTATCCTAAGTAATATAAATTTCAAACCAATTAATGTTTTAAGGCTAGGTATTAACGAAATTGTTTACTCAGTATCATATTTAGTATCAATTCCTGAAAAAAAAATTCAAAAATTTAATCATCAATTGAGCATTCATTTAAACTTATTTGAAAAGTATCAAAGTAAAACAGTAGAATTAGATATTTTGAGGCAAAAAGAACTAACCAATAATTTTTTGGAATTAGAAAATCAAAAATTGAGAAATTTAATTGATGAAAATATATCTTCCAAGGAAATTCTAGCAAAAGTTTTGATTGATAAAGACAGTCCTTTTTTAAAATCGATTATTTTAAATAAAGGTAGCAAAGATAACGTTAAAGCAGGGATGGGCATAATCGATGGGGTTTATCTTGTTGGTCAAATAATTGAGGTAAACTATACCAGCTCGCGCGCCCTATTGTTATCTGATTTAAATAGTAAAATACCGTCAGTCTTAGCACCCCAGAATATTCAAGCAGTTATTTCAGGTACTGGTAAAAATTTTGGAAAAATTGAACACACTAAAGACGATATTAAAGATGATCTGAAAAATAAAGAAGTTATAATTTATACTTCAGGGCTTGGAGGAATCTTTAAACCCGGAATACCTATCGGCAAAATTTCTAAAGATTATGAAAATAGAGTAAATTTTTTCTCTGATTTTACTCAGTTAGATTATGTGAGGATAATCTCATTTAAAGTTGGAGATGTCAAATAATGTCATCTTTAAATAAAGTTTCTTTCCAAAGAGTTTTCATATCTTATTTACCATTAATTTTTTTAATAGGTTCTGTATTTAACGACTTTGATTTTAATTATTTAAAAATTGAAAATTTTTCTTTTAACTTTGCTTATATTTTAATTTTTTATTGGACTTTAAGAAATCCAGACCGCTTAGGATACTTAGCAATTTTTTTTGCAGGGATAATTAATGATGTTGTAATAGCTATTCCCTTAGGAATTAGTAGCTTGTGCTATTTGGTTTTATGTTCGGTTACTGCATATATGAGGAATATTACTTTAAACCCAAACTTTGTAAAAGATTGGTTTTCTTTTTTATTTGTAATAATTTTAATAAATTCAGTTCAAGTAATTACATTAGATTTAATTTTTTTATTGGATATTAACTATATGAGATATTTAACTAATACAGGATTTACGTTTTTACTTTATCCTGCATTTTTTGTATTTTTCAATTTCTTGAATACCAAAATTTCAAAATATAAAAATGATTAAACAAAATTTAGGAATTAGAAAGTCAGACGTATTTAATAGACGAATGTTTATTCTTGGTATTGCTAAAGTATTTATTTTAGCTGGAATTGTTACCCGTCTTTTTTCTCTTCAAATTAATGAAAACAAAAAATATCTTACTCTCTCCGATAAAAATAGAATACGTGAGTGGAAACTACCTCCTATCAGAGGAAACATTGTAGATTATTTTGGAAACATAATCGCAGGAAATTTAAAAGTTTATCAATTACATATTATACCTGAACAGGTTGAAAACTTTAATTATCTTCTTGTAAGACTTAAAACACTTTTAAATCTGAGTGATAAAAAAATTCAAAAAATAACTAAGCTAAAAAATAAATTTAAACCTTGGGATAGTATAATTGTCTCTGAAAATTTAACCTGGAGCCAATTTTTAAAAGTCAATAACTATCTCTACGATCTTGTTGGTGTAAAACCCGTGATGACAATCTCAAGAAATTATCCATTTAATGATGTTTATACTCATGTTCTTGGTTATGTTAGCCAACCCAATCAAGAAGAAATTATTAAAAATAAAATAGTACAAGAGAGATTTGTGCCAGGTATGAAAATTGGAAAACTAGGACTAGAAAAAAAGTTTGAAAATCATTTAATAGGGACTAACTCAATTCAAAGATATGAGGTTAATGCTTACGGCAAAAGGATAAATCAACTTGAATTCCAAAAAGGATCACAAGGTAATAAAATCAGACTTACTCTAGACACCGAAGTTCAAAAACTTTCTGCAAAATTACTTTTAAATAAAGCCGGTTCAATAAGTGTGATGGATATTTACACTGGTGATATAATTGCAATGTACTCCTCGCCATCTTACGATCCAAATTTATTTTTATTTGGAATTAGCCAAGATGAATGGGAATTAATAAGAAATAACCCACTAAAACCCCTGATCCACAAAACTATTTCCGGCCTTTATTCACCTGGCTCAACCATAAAACCTATCGTGGCTCTTTCAGCTTTGGAAAATAAAATTATAAATCCAAATTTTAAGGTTAAATGTACTGGTAAAACAGAACTTTATGGCCAGACGTTTCATTGCTGGAAAGAGAAGGGTCATGGATTTGTCAGTTTAAAAAATGCAATGAAACAATCCTGTGATACTTATTTTTATGAAATTGCGCGTTTATTAGGTGTTGACCGATTAAATATCACTGCAAAAAAATTTGGACTGGGTGAAAAGGTATTAGGAAAATATTTTGATAACGAAAAACAAGGATTGTTTCCAAATACTAGCTGGAAAAAAAATAATCTTGGAAGAGGGTGGGTTTTAGGTGAAACATTGATTACTGGAATTGGTCAAGGTTATACTCAAACTACTCCTTTACAGTTATGCTTAATGACCGCACAAATTGCAAATGGTGGATACAAAATAAAACCAAAAATTCTTGTTAATAATAAGCCATTGAGTTTGGAACAAGCAAAAAATTCAATGAAATTTGATTCATTGCACTCTCCTAATTTAAAATTATTTGATGATCCAAAAAATATTAAAATAATTCAAGAGGCAATGTTTAGTTCTACCAATGAAATATATGGGACCTCTTACAAATCTAGAATTGACGATCCAAAATATCAATTTGCGGGAAAAACAGGTACTTCTCAAGTAAAAAGAATTAGTAAAAGAGAGAGAGAGCTAGATCTTAAATTAGAACAAATACCTTACAAAGATAGAGATCACGCACTTTACGTTGCATACGGGCCTTATATAAATCCTCGTTACGCTTTGAGTATAATTGTTGAACACGGTGGCTCGGGCAGTAAAGCTGCCGCTCCAATGGCAAAAGAATTATTCAAACTTATAATAGATAGAGACAAATTAAGAAAAAAACAATCTAACTTCGAGGATATAAATATATAAATGTTTTATTATAAACGACTTAACTCAGATCTTTCGTTTATTCAAAAAATTAAAGAAATAGATTATGTACTGTTAATCTGCATCATTCTTTTATCTTTAATAAGTTTAATGGTGATGTATTCAACAGATGGTGGAGATATACTTTTCCATACTAAGAATCATTTCATGAAACTTATAGTTTTATTTCCATTAATGTTAGTGATAGCATTTTTTAACATTAAACATTGGCATACTTTTGCTTATGTTTTTTATTTTTTGATTATCCTTTTATTGGTTTGGGTTTCATATTTTGGCCTTAAAGCATCAGGTTCGCAAAGATGGATGAATTTGTATTTTTTTGTTCTACAACCCTCAGAATTAATGAAAATAGCTATTATATTAACGTTAGCAAAATATTATCATCGAATAAAAATAGAAAATGTAAATTCCCTGGCTAGTATAACTTTAGTTCTAGTAATCATATTGTTACCTACTATTCTTGTAATTTCTCAACCAGATCTTGGTACGTCAGTATTAATAGCGGTAAGTGGATTAATTATTCTCTGGATTGCAGGTGTTAAAATAAAATATTTTGTATATTCTTTTATATTTGGAATTATTTCCTTGCCTTTTATTATTTCGTTTTTAAAACCTTATCAAAAACTAAGAATTCTCACCTTTTTAGACCCAGATAGAGATCCTCTAGGTGCAGGATATCAAATTATCCAATCTAAAATTGCAATTGGCTCAGGTGGATTTAATGGTAAAGGATTTTTGAAAGGTACACAAAGCTATCTAGATTTTTTACCAGAAAAACATACAGATTTTATATTTACATTATTTTCAGAAGAATTTGGATTTATTGGATCTGTAGGTCTTTTAATTTTATATACAATAATCATTATAAGAATAATTCGTATCGGAGCTATGTCGAGGAGTAATTTTTCTAAATTGTTTTGTTTTGGTTTTGCTTTTTCAATTTTTATTTATATCGTAGTAAATCTATCAATGGTTTTAGGCTTACTGCCAATCGTTGGATCACCTTTACCCATCATGTCATATGGAGGTTCCTCTTTGTTAGCTACGATGATTGGCTTTGGAATTGTTTTAAGTGCCAAAATAAATCACAGACAATTAATTGCTGGATAAAAGCTGGATAAAACCTACTTTGAACATTAATTTAATTTGTTATATATACTTTAAGTTATAATCTAAAGGAGAAACATGGAGAGTTTAAATTTGGACTCAGTAAAATCATTTGTCGATACCCTTTGGGTTATAGATTGTGCAATTCTTGTTTTTATTATGCAGGCTGGATTTATGTGTATGGAAACTGGACTTTCTAGAAATAAAAATAGTATTAATGTAGCTTTGAAAAATGCTGCCGATTTTGGTGTAGCTGTAGTTATTTTCTGGATATTTGGTTTCGGTTTAATGTTTGGTAAAAGCTATAACGGCATAATTGGCACAGACTTATTCTTTTTCAAAACTGAACAAGCTGAATATATGACATATTTCGTTTTCCAAGCAATGTTTGTTGCAACTGCAGCAACAATTGTTTCGGGTGCAATTGCTGAAAGAATGAAATTTAACGGATATTTAATAATAACAATACTTGCAACTGGAATTATTTATCCGATTGTTGGCCATTGGGCATGGTCGTCAAGTTACTTAAACAATATAGATGCAACTAGACAATTGTTAGCCATAACTGGACAAGTAAAGACAACTGGTTGGTTAACAGATATTGGATTTGTAGATTTTGCAGGCAGTACCATTGTACACTCTGTTGGAGGCTGGATTGCTTTATCGGCAGTGTTGGTTTTAGGACCAAGAATTGGAAAATATTCAGAAGCTAATAAAGGTAAGTTTACTGGTTCAAGTTTTCCTTTAGCTGTTTTAGGAACTTTAATTTTATGGTTTGGATGGTTTGGATTTAATGGCGGAAGTAATGGAGCAATGGACGATGCAGTACCTTTAATTTTAATTAATACTTTTCTTGCAGCTGCATTTGGTTTGTTAACTGGTTTAGGAATATCTTTTGCTTTATTTAAAAAACCAGATCCCTATTATATTATACTCGGACCACTTGCTGGATTAGTAGCAATTACTGCTGGCTGTAATTCTATGACGTCTGTCACATCCATTTTTGTTGGTATCATTGGTGCAGTAGTTGCAATTTTTGTTAATGAAGTTTTAAATAAATTTGAAATCGATGATGTTGTTGGTGCAATCCCAGTTCACCTTGCAGCAGGTGTTTGGGGGACCTTAGCAGTTGGTTTGCTAAGTGATCTTGATATTTTAGGCACAGGGTTAACTCGATTTGAGCAAATTAAGGCCCAGTTAATTGGAGTAGTTTCAATTGGTATATTTTCTTTCTTTGTATCCTACATTTTACTAAAACTATTAAATTATTTTTATCCATTAAGAGTAAGCCCAATCCAAGAAGAACTTGGGCTAAATATTGCTGAACATAACGCGACTTCTGTAGAACATGATTTAATTTCAGTTTTAGATAAACAATCAAAATCTGGAGATTTAAAAGTTAGAGGTCCTCAAGATCCATTTACTGCAGGAGGGGTCATTGGTCTTTACTACAATAGATTGATGAGTAAATTGGAAACCACAGAGGCAGAAAAACAAAAATGGAGAGATAGAATTTCTAATGAAGTTAAACTCGCAGTAAAAGTTCAAGAAAATTTTTTACCAAAAAGAAACTTAGAAAATTATCCAGTTAATGGAATTAACATACCAGCAAGAGAAGTTTCGGGTGATTTTTTTAGTTTTTATCCACATAATAATAGTGTTTATTTTATTATAGCGGATGTTGCTGGAAAAGGGATCCATGCAGGAATGGTGATGGCTAAGGCATCAACATTATTTGAAATAATGTCAAGAGACAAGGTAGACCCTGATGAAATGATGTTTCACATGAATAATGATTTGTTTTTAACTAAAACAGGTGGAATGTTTGTTACTTCTATTTTAGGCGAATATAATATTAAAACTGATGAACTAAGATGGGTTAATGGTGGTCATCAACCAGCAGTCATTCGTTCAACGAATGGAGATTATCAGCAGTATGAAAGTAATTCACCCCCTATGGGCGTAATACTTCAAAAGGATAAATCTATTTATAAAACTCATAAAGTAAAATTAGAAAATAAAAGATTTTTTGCTTTCACAGATGGTTTATCTGAAAGTCTTAATAGGTCAGGTGAAGAAATAGGTATTGACGGTTCCATAAAGATGATTGAGGATAATTTTAATACCAACACAGGTAAACAATTATCCGATATATCAAATATGGTTGTTAAAAATGTTGGTAAAAATAGCTTGAGTGACGACCTAACTTTAATTTGTATAGGGAACTAAAATTTTTAGAAAAATAAACCCGCGATCAAATATCATCTATTATAGTTGCAACGAAGAAAATATATCTATTACGTGTTAGAAAAAAATATAAAAATAGGAATAATCGGAGCTGGAATACAAGGTGTGTGTAATGCATTATTTTTACAAAAAAAAGGTCTTAGTGTAACTATTTTCGATAGAGACAACCCTGGAGCACAAGCAGCTTCTTATGGTAATGCAGGGCATTTTTCTCCATATGCATCAGTTCCAATCAACAGACCAGACGTATTAACGGATGTGCCTGCAATGCTTTTGAGTTCAACAGGTCCTCTTGCTCTAAAATGGAACTATGTTCCAAAAATGATTCCCTGGTTTTTGAAATTTATCATGAATTCCTCAGGTAATAAAATGATGCATACTGCAAAAAATATGCATCAAATATTGGATTTAGCTTTACCAGCATACGATGAACTATTTGATGAAATTGATTTAGAAGGTTTAGTTGAGAACAAAGGAATTCTTTATATTTGGAATGATCAGAATTTAAAAAGTAGAGAACTTGAAATAAATGTAAGAGAGGAATTGGGGGTTAAGCAGCAACTAGTTAACAAAGCTGAAATCCATGATTTAGAACCACATATTAAACCTATTTATCATGCAGGGGTTTACTATTCATATGCAAGACACGCTCGTAATCCAAAAAAAATACTTTTAAAATTATTTGATTTATTTTTGAAAAAAGGTGGAAAATTTAAAAAAGTGAATATTAAAGATGTAAATTTCGATGAAGAACGACCTGTTTTTAAAACAGATAAACAAAGTTATGTTTTTGATAAAGCGGTGATTGCATGTGGTGCTTTTTCAAAAAAATTAACAGATAACTTAGGAGAAAAAATACCACTCGATACTGAAAGAGGATATCATGTACATTTTAAAAATTGTGATCATTTACTAAGTAGACCAGTAATATTTTCAAATAGAGGATTTGGTATAACACCAATGGAACAAGGTTTAAGAGTAGTTGGAACAGTAGAATTTGGAGGATTGGATAATCCTCTGTCTAAATCAAGGGTAAAAAATTTAATTAATAACGCTAAATATATGCTTGGTGATTTACCTGAACACGAAGATGAGTGGTTGGGGTTTAGACCTACACTTCCTGATTTTTTACCAGTAATGGGTCCTTCTAAAAATTATAAAAATATTTTTTATTGTTTTGGTCATCATCATTTAGGGTGGACTTTAGGACCTATATCAGGAAAGATTGTCTCTGGGATGATCGCAAATGAAAATACTAATTTAAATTTAAAACCTTATAGTTCTCTAAGATTTTCGTAGTTTTAAGTATCGAGCACAACAATTGTTAAATCGTCTTTTTGGATATATTTAGAATTTAATACATTATCAATTATCATTTTTAATCGTTCATTATTAGGCTTATCTTTAAATTTAGTGATGTAGTTTTGAAAGCCTATTGAACCTAGCTCTTCACCTTTAGGGTTTTTGATTTCTGTTATCCCGTCAGTGAAAATATACATTGATGAATTTTTAAAACTTATTTTATGTTCTTGATATAGTGTTTTCGAAATAATCCCTAAAGGTGGTCCCGCTTCGTTAAAATTTGAAAATTCATTTTTATCATTCATTATAATTGGTGGTTCATGACCTGCATTTCCTAATAATAATTCATCAGTATTTTTATTATAAATTCCAATAAGCATAGTAACAAACATTCCACGTGAAATAGTTTCACAAATTTCATTATTCAATTGGGTTAATAAATTAGCTGGGGAAAAATTAGTTTTACTCAAGCAACTATATAGGCTTGATGCTTTTGACATTAACAAAGATGACTTTATTCCTTTACCAGAAACATCACCAACTCCGAACCCATATTTTCCATCTCCTAAATCACTAAAATTATAAAAGTCCCCAGACACAACTTTTGCAGGAATATTAATCCCTGCCAGGGGAAATGGCTCTTTTTTATTCGAGGATAAAAGTGATTTTTGTATCTCTCCTACTATTTCTACCTCTTTTTGTATTTTATTTTTCTCTACCATTTCTTTAGCCATTTTCGCATTTCTTATCGCAAGTGCAGCAGGAGTAGATAATAATTCTAATAGTTTTCGGTCATCTTCAATAAATAATTTTTCATTAGTTTTTTTGTTTAAACAATGAATAACTCCAATACAGTCATTTGCAGCAATTAATGGAGCACATAAAACGGAATAAGTTGTAAAATTAGTTTTATTATCTAGATCAAAATAGAATTCTGCAATTTCTCTTACATCTTTTCTAACATTACCTACTCGAATACATTTTCTTTGATCAACAGCTTTTGCCATTACCCCATCTGTTAATTCTAATTTGTATTCCTCTAGATGATCTTGATTGATTGATGCGATACACTCAAATTTTTTAATTTTATTATTTATTAAAAATACGTTTGCCGCTTGAGCTTCTAATCTTGCAATAATTATTTGGAGTGCAGTTTTTAACGTTTCATTTAAATCAAGTGAGACTGCAAACTCTTGATTCATCTTGTTTATTATTTGTAAATCAACATTATCTTGAGTATCACTTCTAGCTTCATTCAAAACAGGTTTCTTTGGTTTAAATAAGAACATTTTATACCCTAGT
>CACKXR010000008.1 GCA_902604175.1 uncultured Pelagibacteraceae bacterium | reverse complement strand
TTATTAAAAACTCTTTTATTTCCTGATAAAACCCAGTTTTGTGTACCACCATTTAAAACATATTTTTTATTTTTAAAATTAAAATCTTTTAAAGTTTGATAAGCTATAATACTTCTAGTTCGGCCTGCACAATGTACTATATAAGTTTTGTTATTGTTTAAATTATTATTTAAAAAAATTGGTAATTCTCCTCCTGAGCAATGATGTGAAAAAGGGAGACTAAATTTTTCAAATTCAATCTTAGGCCGTGTATCGATTTGAAAAAAGTTATTTGTTTTGTGTATCTTTTTTAATTCATTTGGAAAAATATTTTTTATATTTGACGACTTCTCTACCCATTCACCAAAAGCCTTGGAAAAGGTATATTCTCCTTTCCAAAATGGTAATTTATTTTCAACCCATGTCTGATAGTCTCCTTTAATTGTAAAATAACTTTTAAAGTTAAATTTATTAAGTATTTTAAAAACTTTTTTTTTATTAGATTCATTTTCAATTCCAATTAATAAAATTATAGTTTTATTATTAGGAACTAAATCAATTATGTTTTTATTGAATTTTGCAATATCACAATTAATCGAACCAAATGCAAAACCTTGAACATATTTTTCTCTTTTTCTAACATCTATAAAAGCAATATTTTTATTTTTAGATCTCAGGATTTTGACGGCCTCAAAAATACTTATTTCATTCATATATTTTATAATAAAAAAGTTTTATTAAATTAAATATAGTTATTTATATTTTTTATAACCTTGTGCTATAATTCCAAAAAATATGGAAATAAATATAAATTGTGATTTAGGCGAAAAATCGGTCCATCATTCAAACAAAAACGACCCTGATTTACTAGCAATTGTTAATTCTGCCAATGTTGCATGTGGTTATCATGCTGGTGACGACCAAACTATGAGTGAAATTGTTCAGATATCAAAAAAAAATGGAGTAAGTATTGGAGCTCATCCTTCTTTTAAAGATTTAGAAAATTTTGGAAGAAAAAGAATGAATTTATCTAAAAACGAAATTGAAAAATTGATAATTGAACAGTATGAAATTTTACAAAAAATTGCTGAAATTCACGGAGAAAAAGTAACTCATATTAAGCCTCATGGTGCATTAAATAATATGGCTTGTGAGGACTTGGATTTATCAAAGATACTTGCAAAAACAATTTATGATATTGATAGAGATTTAATTTACTTAGTGTTAACAGGTTCAAAAATGGAAATTGCTGCAAAAGAAATAGATATGAAGATAGCTTGTGAAATATTTGCTGATAGAACATATGATGATGAAGGTAACCTTGTTTCAAGAAAATTACCTCATGCTTTAATTACTAATCCATCTCAAGCTAAAAAACATGTTTTGAGTATGGTTCAAAATCAGTCAATCAATTGTCACAGTGGTAAACAAATTCCTTGCGAAATAGACTCTATCTGTGTACACGGTGATAACGATAGTTCTCTTTCAACTGCAATTGCAATTAAAGAATTATTGATAGAAAATAAATTTGAATTAAAACCTTTAACAAAAATGAAGAAATTTAACCAATGATCAAAAATTATACTACTATTTTATTATTCATCTTATTCACCACAAATTCTTTTTCTGCTGGATCAGATGATAATAGTTCTAAAGTAAAGTCTGATTATGATAAAGCAGTGGTGCTAATTAAATCAGCTAAAAAATTAGAAAAAAATGGTAAAACTGAAAAAGCTAATAAAAAATATGAAAAAGCTCAAAAATTGTTAGTGAAATCAAACAATAAAAAACCCGGTCAACCAGACACACTTAACTATTTAGGTTTTACAACTAGAAAACTTGGTGATTTTGAAAATGGGGAAAAATATTACCTATTAGGATTAGATATAGATCCAACGCATAAAGGTATAAATGAATATTTAGGTGAATTATATGTTACTACTAAAAGAATGAGTTTAGCAAAAGAAAGATTAAAAGTTTTAGAGACTTGTAATTGCGAAGAGTACAATGAGTTAAAAGCTGTCATTGATGGAACAAAAAAGTCTAAATATTATTAATTTTGATTGAACAGCTAATAATCTTAACCCAAATTATATTCATAGATATAATTTTAGCTGCTGATAATGCTATTATCATAGGTCTAATAGCAGCTAATTTTGTTCCTAAAAATAGAAAAAGGATAATTTTATGGGGTGTAGCTGGTGCTTTAGTTTTTAAAGTTGTTTTTGCAATTTTTGCTACATACTTATTCAAATTTTATTTTATTAAAATTTTAGGAGGTCTTTTATTAATATGGATCGTTAATGATTTAAGAAAAGATTTAGTTGAAATTAAAAAAGTTAAAAAATCACCTACCAAGAAATCAAAAGAACCATCTTTTATTAAGAGTGTTTATAAGGTTTTATTTGCAGATATCACAATTAGTTTTGATAATGTCATTGGTGTGGTTGGTGCAGCTAAAGGGTACTTTGGTTTCATGATTTTTGGTTTAGTTTTATCTGTTGTTTTAACAGGTGCTTTAGCAACTTATATGGCCAAGTACATTCAAGAACATATATGGATTGCATATGTAGGATTAATATTTATTTTGATTGTTGGTCTTCAATTAATTATAGGTGGATTAGTAGATTTAGAAATACTAAATATTAATGAGGAATTCAAAAAATACTTTTAATTAGTAAGAATGCTTTTTTAGAGGAAATTTATTGCTTTTAACTTCTCTTGCATAATTTAAAACAGCTTTGGAAATTTCTTTTCTTATGTTTGTGTATTTTTTGACAAATCTAACATTAATTGGATTAAGTCCTATCAAGTCATCAAGTACAAGTATTTGACCATCACAGTTATTTGAGGAACCAATACCAATAGTTGGAATATCTAAGCTATTAGTTATTTTTTTAGCTAAAGAACTTTCAATACATTCTAGAACTATTGAGAAAGCTCCGCACTTCTCAAGCAGTTTTGCATCTTTTAGAATCTTTTCTCTTTCACTATCTTTCTTTCCTTTATATTTAAAAGACTTATCTGATTGAGGTAGCAATCCTAAATGTCCTAATACTGGAATTTTATTTTTAACTAAGGTTGTAACAATTTTAGAAATTTTTTTTCCCCCTTCTAATTTAACTCCGTCACATTTAGTTTTTAACATAACTTGTTTAGCATTTTTTAATGCTTCTTTTGAATTTCTGTAAGTATTATATGGCATATCTACAATCATTAGACTTTTTTTGATGCCCATCCTAACACTCTTGGAATGTTCTATCATAGTTTTTAATTTTACTTCTCTTGTAGTTTTATAATTGTATAAAACTGAGCCTAAAGAGTCTCCTACTAAAACGAGATCACAATAATTGTCAAGAACTGTGGCTATATTTTTTGAATATGCGCTTAAACTTACGATCTTGTTTTTATTTTTCTTTTTAATAAATTTCTCTATTTTCATCTCAGTATAATTTTAATTACCAAGATCCAGTATTTTCCATAGAGGCCCAAGGTTCTTTTGGTTCTAAACTTCCTTCTTGAAGGATTTCTATTGAAATTTTATCTGGCGATCTGACAAATGCCATATGACCGTCTCTTGGAGGTCTATTGATAGTGTAACCCATATCCATAAGCCTTTGACAAGTTTCATAAATGTTATCTACACGATAAGCGAGATGACCGAAATTTCTTGAGCCTTCTCCAAGTTCGTCTCCATCCCAATTATAAGTTAATTCAATTTCTGCTTTATTATCATTTGGTGCTGCTAGGAAAATAAGTGTATACCTTCCCTTTTCATCATCCATTCTTCTTGTTTCATTTAGCCCAAGTCCTTCACAAAAAAACCTTAAAGACTCGTTCACATCTTTAATTCTAATCATCGTGTGTAAATATTTCATAAAATGAGTTTATAGTTAAAAAATACCTTAATTTAAATCTTATTAAATAGCTTATTCAACATAATTCCAAAAGATAAACCTATCAAAATACCTAAATTGTTAAATATAAAATCCTCTATTTCACTAAATCTATTTACGAATGGTTGAATTATTTCAATCAAACCACTGTAGAAAGAAAAAAAAACGATTAATAGAAGATAATTTGAAGGTTTCCTCAATCCAATAACAATAGTAAGTGCTGAGTATGCAATTAAATGATAGATTTTGTCACTTCCTGGAATATTATGTTGTTCTTTCAGTGGGTATAAAGAAAGAAATGTAATTATTAAGAAAATTAAGATTGTATAAATTTTCCAATTTTCATAAAAAAAAAATATAGTTTTTTTTAACATTACTCTAACTCAATAGTACTTGGTGGTTTGGATGTAACATCATAAACCACTCTGTTTATACCTCTAATACTATTAATTATTTTATTGGATATGGTTTGCATAAAAGATTTTCTAAATTCATAAAAATCAGCTGTCATACCATCCTCAGATGTTATAGCTCTTAGCAAACAAAGATACTCGTAAGTTCGATTATCTCCCATTACTCCTACAGTTTTAACTGGGAGAAGTGCAGCATATGCTTGCCATATTTTATTATATAAACCATGATCTTTTAATGCTTGAATAAAATAATGATCAGCTTCTTTTAAAATTTTTATTTTTTCATTGGTAATAATTCCCGGCATTCTAATTGCTAAACCAGGACCAGGAAAAGGATGTCTAGAAATTATTTCTTTATTCAAATTCAATTCTAAGCCTAGTTTTCTTACCTCATCTTTAAAAAGAAACTTTAAAGGTTCAACTAATTTTAAATTCATTTTTTTTGGTAAACCTCCTACATTATGATGAGATTTAATTTTTGAGGTTTGGCTTCCAGTAACCGATCTACTTTCAATTAAATCAGGGTATAGTGTTCCTTGTGCCAAAAAACTTACATTTTTGATTTTTTTTGCGTAACGTTCAAATATTTTAATAAATAGTTTTCCGATTATTTTTCTTTTTTTTTCTGGATCAGAAATATTTTTCAGTTTTAATAAAAATTCTTTCTCTGCGTTTACATAAATTAAATTAATTTTTAAACGTTTCTTAAAAGTTTTTACTACTTGTATTTCCTCATTTTTTCTAAGAAGTCCTGTATTAACAAAAATACAATATAATTTTTTTCCTATTGCTACATTTAATAATTGAGCAACTACACTACTATCCACACCACCTGATAATGCACAAATGACCTTGTTAGTTCCAACTTGTGATTGTACTTCTTTAATTAATTTCAATTTTTGATCTTTAGAAGACCAATTTCTTCTTATTTTACATATTAAAAAAATGAAGTTACTTATTAATTTTTTTCCATTTTCGGTATGAGTTACTTCAGGATGAAACTGTATACCAAAAAAATTTTTGGTTTTATTTTCAACAATTGCAAATTTAGAATTTGTGCTAGATGCAATAACCTTAAAATTTAAAGGTAGCTTAGATACTTGATCTGCGTGACTCATCCAGACTTTTTTTGTTTTTTTAACCCCAAAAAAATTTTTCGTTAAAAGGCTTTCATTTTTTTTATAAATATTAGCCAAACCAAATTCTCTATGTTTTGATTGTTTAACTTTACCACCATTTAATTTAGAAAGTATTTGATGACCAAAACAAATTCCCAAAATTGGAAGATTAAGATCTAATATTTTCTTATTAAATGAATATTTGTTAATTTGGTAAACATTTAATGGACCTCCAGATAAAATTATTCCTCTCACACTTTTGTTGATATTCCAAATCTTAATTTTTTTATGACTTATAATTTCTGAGTAAACTCCTAGTTCTCTTATTCTGCGAGCTATTAATTGCGTAAATTGAGAACCAAAATCTATAATCAAAATTTTATCTAGATTTTGGTCAAGACTCATTTTTGGGATCTATATTTTTTAATGACTCTTCTATATTTTTATTTTCATTGCATAATTTCTTACAAACTTTTGAGAATGTTTTTGAAAGATTTTTAACCTTGTCATAGTTAGATTTTTCAATAGATATTTTCATCATCATTAATAGAGCCTCTTCATTATCTGGTTCGATCAGCAGTGCTGTTTCTAAGTTATGTTCTTCTTTTCTTAGATTTTCCTCATGATTATATATTTTAGCCAAATATAAATATGAAGTCGCATCTTTAGGATTAAAAACTATATTTCTTTCAAATAAAAATCTTGCATCATCATACTTTTTGTTTTCATAAAATTTTAATGCCTCATTGAAAAAATTATCGTTAGTAAAAGATACTGATTGCACTAATAAAAGTATAATTGAGGCTATAGTTATTTTGAGAATTCTGAACATTAATATTTACTATCATTTTTTACCACATCGACATTATGAACCATACTTTCATAAAAACCAGCTTTTGTGATTTTAACAAAATTAGGTTTGTTTCTAAGTCTTATGATATTTTTTGAACCTAGATATCCCATAGATGATCTTAAGCCTCCAACTAATTTATATATTATACTACCTACATCACCTTTATATTTAACATATCCTTCCACACCTTCTGCTACATATTTAGATACATCTTTTTGTTTCTTTTGGAAATATCTATCTGCTGAACCTTTATTCATAGCTCCAACCGATCCCATGCCACGAAAACTTTTATATAATTTCCCATTTTTTTTAATTAACTTTCCTGGAGTTTCATTTGTACCAGCAAACAAAGATCCTATCATTACTGCATCTGCACCTGCAGCAAATGCTTTTGCTAAATCACCAGAATATTTAATTCCACCGTCTGAAATTATTTTTACTTTTTTATTTTTAATTCCATTTCTTACAGATAAAATTGCACTTAATTGTGGAACTCCAATTCCAGCCACCAATCTTGTTGTACAAATAGATCCAGGTCCAATTCCAACTTTAATAATGTCAACTCCTAATTTAATTAAAAATTTTGCAGCTTCTGGGGTTGCAATGTTACCAGCACATAAAGCTGTCTTTTTTTTTTTAATTTTTCTTACATATTTAATTATTTCTCCAACTTTTTTGGTATGACCATGGGCAGTATCTACTACGATTAGATCTACACCCTCTTTAATGATTTCTCTTGCTCTAACAAATTCTTTTTCAGACGCTCCTATTGCTGCTCCAACTTTTAAGGAGAGTTTTTTTACTTTTTTAATTTCTAAAACTTGTTGGTTGACATTAAGATTACGATGGATTACTCCAATACCACCTGCTTTTGCTAGTGCTATAGCCATTTTACTCTCAGTTACGGTGTCCATTGCTGACGACAAAAGTGGAACTTTTAGCTTAAGGTGATTTGACAGTAATACATTCGTGTCAACATCAGAGGGCATTATTTCTGAATAATTTGGAGCTAGAGTAACGTCATCAAAGGTAAGTGCTTCTTTTATAGGAACCATAATCTTTTATATACGATTCCTTTTAAATTAAAAGTCTCTATCTAATTTTTCTACAAATTATAAAGCTTTCTTTAGAATTTTTACGACTAGATTTTGGTTTAAAAACCTTAACTTCTTTAAAATTTTTTTTACCTTCAGCAACTATTTCATTAAAAGTTCCTCCAATAAATATTTTTGATATAAAAAAACCATCATTTTGTATGATATCTTTTGCAAATAACATTGCTTCTTTGCAGAGCTCTCCTGTTTGAATTGAATCAATATTTTTAATACCTGTAGTATTTACAGCCATATCGGACATTACGACATCGGCCCTGTGTTTAAGATTTTTTTTAATTTCATCTTGAGTTTTATTTTCTGTAAAATCACCCTGAATTTGAATACTAGTTCCGATTGCCTGCATTTTTTTTAAGTCTATTGAAATCAATTTTCCATTTTTAATTACCTTTGAGGCATATTGAGACCAGCTACCCGGTGCTGCTCCAATATCCACAACGCACAAACCACCTTTAAATATTTTAAATTTCTCATTAATCTCTATTAATTTATATGCTGATCTAGCCCTGTATCCATCGACTTTAGATTGTCTAACATAAGTATCTCTTCTTTGTTTATTAACCCAATTTTTTGAAATTTTATTTTTTTTCAATTAATTATTAAATCTTAGACTTTTATTAACACTTTTTCCATGAACAGTCTGAATATCTATTTCAATTTCTTTATTTAATCTCATATCTTTATTATCTTTCCAAATTCCAGCCGCAAGGTGCATGATACCAATCTTATTATTAGGTAAATATGGTTCTACAAAAGTATTATTCTCTTCATCAAACTTTGGTAAAAGGTTGCTCGTTATCCAATTACAATTTAAAGGCAAGAACTCAGTTACAACATTATCTATATATACCGAAATGTTCATTGCTAATTGTTCAGATCCAAAAATATCTCCTGACTTTAAAGTCTGAATTAAATTTCCTTGCCAGACTTTCCAAATTGTAGACTCTTTTTCTAAAGAAAAAACTCCAATATTAATATGTGGAGCAAATGCTAACTTCCTTGCTTTATCGTAGCTAATTTTAGATTTAACAGCGTGCTTAAAATTTTGGGATTTGACAAGTGCAAGCTTACCAAAAATCCAATTTACTTTGGAAGTTATTTTATACCCAGGTCCTATAGTTTGAGTAATACCGAGCTTACTGTCATCACACGCTTTAAAATAAAGTTCAACAGCCTTCCAATCATTTACCCAAGCATCACAATCTATCCAAAGATACTTGTTGTAGTTTGGGAAATATTTTGGGAGAAATGCTCTAGAAACTTGACTTTTTAACCATTCACGCCCTTTTATTTTACTGTCAGGAACTTGGATATCCCATTTTGCTTGTTTTATTTCATCCACTTTTAATGACAAATTTTTCTTTTGTTCATCAGTTAAACCTGCATCTAAAATACAAATTGCGATTTCATGGCTATTTTCAAACCTTTTTATTGAATTAACCAACTCATCTAATAATGGATAATAATTAGCATCTGCCAGGGAGACAATGACATTTTTTTTCATTACAATATATCTTCAAGATCATCATCTTCGTCTATAAACTTTTGATCATCATTCTTCTTTTTCAACTTTTGATAGTGAATATAGCTCAAAGGTAGTAAGGTTAAATAAATAATTGAACTTAGTGCTATAATATCAAACGGATAAATTAATAGAAGACCAAAAAACAGCACTATTCCGAATAGTAAAAAAATTGTTGTTTTTCTTTGTATAACAATCTTTTTAAATGAATAGCTTGGAACCTTACTTATTAAAAGTAACGAAGTTGTGATGAAAAAAATTGGGACAATTAAATTATAATTTAATTCAAAAAGGTTAAAATTAGACATACTAATTATTAAAGGTGTTAAAACTAAAATTCCACCTGCTGGTGAGGGAACTCCCTCAAAAAAATTATCTCTCCATGATGGTTCTTGACCTGAGTTAATATTAAATCTTGCAAGTCTTAATGCGACGCAAATTACATAAATTAGACAAATTAACCAACCAAATCTTCCTAGAGTATTTAAGCTCCAAAAATACATTATAAATGCTGGAGCAACTCCAAAACTAATCATATCTGTTAGTGAGTCTAATTCTTTTCCAACTTTTGAAGTTCCTTTAATTAATCTTGCAATTCTTCCATCTAAACCATCAATAATAGCAGCTAAAATTATTGCGATAATTGCAAATTCAAATCTTCCATCCAAAGCAAATCTAATTGATGTCAAACCAATGCATACACCAATCAGAGTAAGCATATTTGGTAAAATTACTCTTGCATTTTTTTTGTTGGTAACAATTTTAAAATTGTTTTTAGGTTGTTGCATAATTATTTCTTAGCTAATAAAGTTTCTCCTGAAATAGCTGTTTGGCCAACTTTAACTAGCGGTTCATAATTCTCATAGTAAACATCTGCTCTACTTCCAAATCTTATCATTCCAATTCTATCACCTTGATTAAGTTCTTGATCTTTACCTGCTTCGCAAACAATTCTCCTTGCTACAAGACCTGCAATTTGAACCACAACAATGTAATTGTCATGCTTATCTTTTATTTTATAATAACTTCTCTCATTATCTTCACTCGCTTTATCTAAAGAAGCATTAAAAAATTTACCTGGTTTGTATAAAATTTCCTCAACTTTACCAGAGCATGGCGATCTGTTTACGTGACAATCAAAAACATTCATAAAAATGCTAATCTTTTTAAATGTTTTATTTTCAAGTCCAACTTCCTTTGGGCCGTCAACTTCCTCAACTTTTATTATCTCCCCATCGGCTGGGCTTACAAGATAATCATCATTTCCTATAATTACTCTTTCGGGGTCTCTAAAAAAATAATAAACCCAAATTGTTAATAGCAATCCAATCAGGCCTAGGAAATTATTTACTATGAATAAAATTATAGTTATGAAGCCTGCTATAACTAGAAACTTATATCCCTCTGTATGGATCTTTGGAAATATCTTGCTAAACATAATTCTACTAATTGCTAATTTTGGATTAATATGTATATAAACCATGCAAATTCAATTAATAACGAAAAAATATTTTAATGAGTAAAATCAAGGTTAATAATCCAGTTGTTGAGCTAGATGGTGACGAAATGACTCGGATTATATGGGAGTTTATTAAAAAAAAACTCATTTTACCTTATATCGACTTAGGCATTGAATACTACGATTTAGGCATGAAAAGTAGAGACAATACTGATGATCAAATAACTATAGACTCTGCTAATGCTATAAAAAAAATTGGTGTTGGAATTAAGTGTGCAACTATTACACCAGATGAAGCTAGAGTTGAGGAGTTTGATTTAAAAAAAATGTGGCGATCTCCTAATGGAACCATAAGAAATATTATTGGCGGTACAGTTTTTAGAGAACCAATAATATGTAAAAATATACCAAAACTTGTTCCTTCTTGGACAGATCCAGTGATTATAGGAAGACATGCTTTTGGAGATCAATACAGAGCAACAGATTTTAAAGTTCCTGGTAAAGGAAAAATGGAAGTTAAGTGGACTTCGGAGGATGGAAATGAAGAAATAAAATATGAGGTATTTAATTTCACTGGTCCAGGGGTAGCGCTTTCAATGTATAATTTAGATAAATCTATTCAAGACTTTGCAAGATCTTGTTTTAGTTATGGGCTTATTAAAAAATGGCCAGTTTATATGTCTACCAAAAATACAATTCTTAAACAATACGACGGTAGATTTAAAGATATTTTCCAAGAAATATTTGAAAATGAATATAAAAAAGAATTTGAAAAAAATAATTTGACTTATGAACATAGATTAATCGATGATATGGTTGCATGCGCGATGAAATGGAGTGGTAAATATATTTGGGCTTGCAAAAATTATGATGGTGATGTGCAGTCAGATACTATGGCACAAGGTTATGGTTCGTTAGGATTGATGACTAGTACTCTATTAACGCCAGATGGGAAAGTTATGGAAGCAGAGGCTGCTCATGGAACAGTTACCAGACATTATAGAATGCATCAACAAGGTAAAGAAACCTCAACAAATCCTATTGCATCCATATTTGCATGGACTAGAGGTCTAGCTCATAGAGGAAAACTTGATGGTAACGATGAATTAATTAAATTTGCACAAACAATTGAAAAAGTTTGTATTGAGTGTGTTGAAAATGGAGCGATGACAAAAGATTTAGCAATACTAATTGGCCCATCAAGTAAATACTTAACAACTAATCAATTTTTAGACGAAATTGATGGCAATCTTAAAGCAAAATTAAATTAAAGACTTAATTTTTTCAAAAGCATCTTCAATTTTTGACTGATCTTGGCCACCAGCTTGAGCAAAATCCTTTCTTCCTCCACCACCTTGACCACCAATAATCTCTGAACCAATTTTAACAAATTCTACAGCATTATATTTGCTTGTTAAACTTCCTGTTATACCAACTGCTATTCCAACTTTTTCATCTTTGCTTGCAAACACTACTACAATACCTTCAGATAAATCTTTTTTACCCTGATCTACCAATTTTCTTAACTCTTTAGGAGGAAGATTGTCAACTTTTTGCAGTCTCAATTTTATTCCATTAATATTTTGGTCTTTAACAATATTTTTAGATTTGTCGTTTAAAATTGAATTTATAGAGAGAGTTTCTAATTGTTTTGTTAAATTTTTAATTAAATTTTTTTGATCAGATTGATCCAAGCTAGGTTTCCCTCCAAGCTTTGTGATTTGTTCACTTAAATCTTTAATTGTTTCATCGTCTTTTTCAAAGGATAATGCTAATAGTTTTTCTTTATTTTTCAAATAATCCTCTAATTGTTTATCTCTTAAAGCCTCTATTCTTCTTACCCCAGCAGCTATGGATGATTGGCTGACTATCTTAAATTTTCCAATATCCCCGGTATTTCTAACATGGGTTCCACCACATAATTCTGTGGAGAAATACTTTCCATCCTCATCTCCCATAGAGAGCACTCTCACTTCATCTCCATATTTTTCACCAAATAACGCTAAAGCTCCGTTTTCTACAGCTTCATCTGGGGTCATTAACCTAGTTTTAACATCTGACTTTTTTGAAACCATATTATTTACAAAGTTTTCTATCTTATCAATTTCATCATTTTGTATTGGTTTCATGTGACTAAAATCAAATCTTAACCTGCTAGGCTCTACAAGAGAGCCTTTTTGGGTTACGTGATTTCCTAATACTCTTCTCAGAGACTCATGTAAAAGATGGGTTGCAGAATGATACGCTCTAGTATCGTCTCTCCTTTCAACATTTATCTTCATTTCAACACTGTCCTTTAGCTTTATGGAACCATTAACTACTTTTCCATAATGGACAAATAAATCCCCAAGTTTTTTTTGAACATCTGTTACCTCAAATTCAAATTCATTTGATACAATCTCACCCGTATCTCCTACTTGACCTCCAGACTCTCCATAAAATGGGGTTTGGTTTACTATAATTATTCCCTCATCATTTTCTTTTAATTGATCAACTTCTTTATTATCCTTTAACAAAGACAAAACAACACCTTCAGCTTGATTTGTTTCGTAACCTAAAAACTCTGTTGGTTCTAATCTATCTTTTATACCAAACCAAATATCTTCAACGGCAGCATCTCCTGAACCTTTCCAATTTTTTTTAGCAAGCTCTCTACTTTCTTTCATTAAATATTTAAACTTATCTGTATCAATAGACATTGATTTATTTCTTAAGATATCTTCAGTAAGATCTAATGGAAATCCATAAGTGTCATATAATTTAAATGCTACCTCACCTGGTAAAATTTTATCAATTTTAGAAATTTCATCATTTAAAATTTTAATACCTCTATCAAGAAGAACTAGAAATTTTTCTTCTTCCATTCTTAAAGTTTCTTTAATCAAAGACTCAGCTCTTACAAGTTCCGGATAATTTCCTGACATTTCATTTTTAAGAGTATCAAACAAATTATAAAAAACTGGTTCCTTAGATCCTAACAAATGAGAATGTCTCATTCCCCTTCTCATAATTCTTCTAAGCACATATCCTCTTCCTTCATTTGAGGGTAAAACACCCTCCGCAATTAAAAAAGAGCTTGCTCTTAAGTGATCAGCTATAACTCTAAAACTTGAAAGATTATTTTTATTTGATTTAACTTTTACAATATCTGAAGCTGAATTTATAATTTTTTCAAAATGATCCGTTTCATAATTATCATGAGTTCCTTGAAGCAGTGCTGCAATTCGTTCTAAACCCATACCAGTATCAACAGATGGTTTTGGTAAATTTATTCTTTTGTCTTTTGAAACTTGCTCATATTGCATAAAGACTAAATTCCAAATCTCAATAAATCGATCTCCGTCTTCGTCTTTAGAGCCAGGTAATCCTCCAGCTAAATGATCTCCATGGTCAAAAAAAATTTCAGAACAAGGTCCACAAGGACCCGTTTCCCCCATTGACCAAAAATTATCTGATGTTGCTATTCTTATAATTCTGTCATCGCTAAAACCCGCTATTTTCTTCCAAAAATTGAAGGCTTCATCATCTTCATGAAATACAGTTACATATAGCCGGTCTTTATCAATGCCAAAATCTCTAGTTATCAAATCCCACGCATAATGAATTGCTTGTTCTTTAAAATAATCTCCAAAAGAAAAGTTTCCTAGCATCTCGAAGAACGTGTGGTGACGAGGAGTATAACCAACATTTTCAAGGTCATTATGTTTTCCACCTGCCCTGACACATTTTTGAGAAGTAGTTGCTCTAAGATAATCTCTTTTTTCTAAACCTGTAAATACATTTTTAAATTGAACCATACCAGAATTGGCAAACATTAATGTAGGATCATTATTGGGAACTAAATTGCTAGACTCAACAATCTTGTGCTCGTTCTTTTCAAAGTACTTTAGAAAAGTACTCCTTATCTCATTTAAGGTTTTGTCAGCCATATTTTTAAAATACAGCTTTTTTAATCTATGTCTAGATATCGATAGGGAAAAAAGGCGCTTAAATTAAGCGCCTTTTATTAATAAAGATGACCTATTAATTCTTTTTAGATGGAGGAGTAGCTTCTGCTTTTTCAGCTTCTTCTTTTTCTGCTACTTTTTTTTCTTTCTCAATTTTATCAGGATCAAGGGGATTTCCCTCAATTTTCTTAGAAATTACTCCTGCTTTCTCTCTGATAGCCATTTCAATTTCTGCAGCAACTTGAGGATTTTGAGCTAAATAAGTCTTAGCATTTTCTCTACCTTGACCAATTTTCTCTCCTTTGTAGGCATACCATGCTCCTGATTTTTCAATTATATCTGCTTTAGAACCTAGGTCGACGAGCTCACCCATCTTGCTGATTCCTCTCCCATACATCAAGTCAAACTCTACAACTTTAAATGGCGGAGCAACTTTGTTTTTAACTACTTTAACTCTTGTCGAGTTTCCAATAATTTCATCTTTATCTTTAATGGCACCAATTCTTCTAATGTCCATTCTTACTGATGAATAAAATTTAAGTGCATTTCCACCTGATGTTGTTTCAGGACTTCCAAACATAACTCCAATTTTCATTCTAATTTGGTTAATGAAAATCATCATTGTATTTGTGTTAGAAATTGAACCAGTTAATTTTCTCAAAGCCTGACTCATTAATCTTGATTGAAGACCAACATGATGATCTCCCATCTCTCCTTCGATTTCAGCTTTTGGAGTTAGAGCTGCAACAGAGTCGATAACAATTACTGAAATGGAGCCTGATTTCACTAGCGTATCAGCAATTTCTAAAGCTTGTTCACCAGCATCTGGCTGTGAAATTAAAAGTTCTTCAGTGTTAACACCTAATTTTTTTGCATAAACTGGATCTAATGCATGCTCTGCATCAACAAATGCACAAATTCCCCCAGCTTTCTGAGCTTCAGCAACAACTTGTAATGCTAATGTTGTTTTTCCAGATGACTCTGGTCCGTAAACCTCAATAATTCTTCCTTTGGGCAGTCCACCTATTCCTAATGCTAAATCTAAACTTAAAGATCCTGTAGATATTGAGTCAATATCCATAGCTCTTTTTTCACCAAGTTTCATTACAGAGCCTTTTCCAAAATTGTCTGTAATTTGAGCTATTGCAGCATCTAATGCTTTATTTTTCTCTTTATTGTCCACTTCTTGATCTTTAGTAGATTTAACTACTTTTAGGTTACTTTTAGTCATTTTTTGCCTCTTTTATTAAATTTTTTAACACACGAATCATTTATTTAAATGTACACATTTTGTTCTCATTAGCAATATGTTTATTTTACCGGGCAAAAAGTTAGGTAATTACTTAAGATTTAGATATTCGCTATTCAAAAGCCCTACTGCTTTAAGCAGATTATATTGATCCATCATATAATTTTTTTCAGAATTTGCTAAAGATACTTGAGCGGATAGTAATAATGCATTTGATTGGATAACATCAAGTGTTGTTCTGGATCCTCTTTCATACTCTGCATTGACTCCTTCATATGCTATTTGAGATGCCCTAACTTGTACTTTTACAGAATTTAAAAAACTTTCCGAGGATTGTAAACTTGACCAGGCACTTGCTACATTAGTTTCGTTAGTTCTAATAGCATCGTCTAATAATAATCTTTTTCGTGCAGTTAAACTAGAGTTTTTGTTAATTGTTGATCTTTTTTTTCCACCAGAATAAAAAGGCCAACTTAAAGTTGCTTTTAACGTATCTTTTTCCCGCTCGTCAATAGTTGAAGTAAGATCATCCGAATAAGATCTTTCTAAAGATAAAGATGCAGTTGGTTTTAGGTCAGACTTAGAAATTGCTAAATCTTTTTCAGACTTTTCTAGATCTAGTTTTGCAATTAAAATATCTGGATTATTTTTTTTAGACAGATTTATCGCTTGATTAAGAGTATTAGGAATACCAGCAATTGCATTGGAATTTTTTTGCAATTTATTTGGATCACTAATTTTACCAATTATATTTTCGTAATTAAGTCTACTAATTAATAGGTCACTTTTTGCTTTTGCAAATTGAGCTTGAGCGCCTGCAAGTGAAGACTCGGATTGTGCTAAATCAGTATTTGTTATTTGACCTCGATCTCTTCTAATTTTGTCATTTTCTACTTGTCTAATTAATAAATTTAAATTTTTTGAATTAATTTCAAGTATTTCTCTAGCTAAAATTAAGTTTGTGAATGCATCTATTGCTTTATGTAAAATGTCTTGTTCTTTTTTTACTAATTTTGCTTTTGCCAAATCTAAAGTGGTAATATTTTTTTGAAGCGTTATATCTCTTCCATAATCTAGTATTGTTTGCTCTAATTTTATAGAAGTTGTAAATGGATCGACATCGTTAATGGTTGCATCCCCTCCACTTTGATTGGTGAGCTTATTGGTATCTTCAATACTTTTAGATCCACTGAACGTTATGGAGGGTTTATAATCTGACTTTGAAATATTTACGTCTTCCTCTGAGGCTTTAATATTTTCTCTTTCAGCATTTAATTGAATATTATTTTGGTAAGTTTGGTTTAATGCATCATATAAAGTAACTGAAGATGCATTAGTAAAATAAAATAATGATAAACTAATTAGTACTAATATTTTTTTCATTTAGCTTTATATACAGCAGATTTTATTTGATGGTTATCATTTAAATTTAAAATTATTGAGGCATATTTAGGCATGTTCTTAAACATATTTTGAGTAATTCTCTGATAAGTTTGCATAAATTTAATTACGTCCCCTTTATTCATTATTTTATCGCTAATTTTATTTTTATTTTTCAGCCATAGTTTTTTCTCCTGCTTTAATCGCCATTTTTGTAACAAACTAAAATTTTTTGCTTTTAAATAAATCATACAATTAAGCTGTGAGTATAGCTTTTTATATTTTGTTTTTAATTGTTGATTTACGTATTTTCTCCAAATTAGATTTTGATCATTAGATTTCTCAAGAGAATTTATTGGTTTTTTTAAAGTTTTATTTATCTCTGGTCTAGCACCAACACACCAACCCTCAAATATTATTATGTCTGGTTTTTGATTAATATTGTACCAGTTTTTTTTGGGAAACCTGTCATCTATAGCCTTATTAAAATTTGGAAGTTTCATTTTTTTAAAGCTTTTGACCTTAGTTTTTTTAAAAAAGTCTAACATCATCTTAATATCATGAGTACCTGGCACTCCTCTAGTCATTAACATTGGATGAATTTTTTTTGATAATTTTATTCTTTCTTTTCTTGTTTTGTAAAAATCATCAATTGAAATTTTAAATACTTTAATTTTAAAATATTTTTCTAGTATAATCTTTATGATAGAGCTAATTGTAGTTTTACCAGTTCCCTGTCCTCCAGCTAAACCTATAAAATAAGGTTTTCGCTTATTGGCTTTTTTTGCAATCCAAAAACATATCGGGATCAAAAAAGATTTTATCATCTTCTCTTTATTTTTAAATTTCTCATTAACAGTTTCTTGAGATGTAATGAAATTCACACAATCATTTTTCACTTTACTGAAACAAAGACTTTCTGATTGCATAATGATTATTCTTTTTGTTTATCCTTTGTTTATAAATCTACTTTAAACATTATTTCGTTTCTTTTTAACATTGGCAGAGTAAATGGTGAATTATAAGAAGCTCTTATTGGAGGACTTAAAATTGTAATTTTATTTTTTTTAAGTTCATCTTCCAAAATTTTTTTATTTTTTAAAAAATTGTTATCTGAAGATCGACCGGAATATTTAATCACTGCATAATATCCACCTTCTATAGTCAAAATTTTTATATCCGGATCAGATGGCTTAGGCGCATTACTTTTGTTAAATTTTGATGGTAAATAAAATTGCATTGTCATATCACCGTTCTTAATTTGTTGAGTTACCGGAACTGTCATTTTAATTTCTTTTTTTTGCTCATTATTTCCTGATATATAATTAAATAATTTTTTAAAACCCTTGCCTTGTGTTGAACTGGTTTCAATTACCAAACGATTAAAATATTTTCTTATTTCATAGTTATTTTTTTTATTTATTATCTCGTAGTTTGCTTCTTCGTATGCCATTGTTTGAGAACTTAAGATTAATGTTGAAATTAATATTAGTAAAATTTTTTTCATTTTGGATTATTTAAACTATCTCTGGTTAAAGTTATCCACAACCATACAAAATGTAGTTTGAATGTTCACCTTTTGATTCACTTTTGATTCAGTTACAGACTCAAAATACAACCTATTGACTGCATTATATAACTGAGTTACAAATAAGAACAAAACAAGAACATGAAACTAACAATCCCTTATTATCTACATAAAGCAGGCGCTGGTTTTCCGTCCCCTGCCACTGATTATATCGAAGAAGATATCGATCTGAACATGCACTTAATAAGAAATGTTCCAGCTACTTTCATCATTAGAGTTCAAGGTAAATCTATGGTGGATGTTGGAATTAATGATGGAGACTTATTAGTTGTTGATAAAAGTTTAAAACCAAAAAACTTTTCGACAGTGATTGCAAATGTTCATGATGAGTTAGTGGTAAAAACTTTAGTTCAAGAGCGAGATAAAAAATTTTTAACTTCAGGATCTAAAGAATTTTCTGAAAGAATTTTAATTAATGAAGAACAAGATATTTTTATTTGGGGAGTTGTTACTTATGTCATCCATTCTACGTACTAAAAAAATAGCATTAGTTGATTGTAATTCTTTTTATGTTTCTTGTGAAAGATTGTTCAACCCCAAAATAAGAAGAAAGCCTGTCGTTGTTTTATCTAATAATGATGGTTGTATCATTTCAAGATCTAATGAAGCAAAAGCTTTAGGAATTAAAATGGGTGAGCCCTACTTCAAAGGAAAAGATATTATTATTAAAAATAAAGTTGAAGTTTTTTCCTCAAACTATTCTTTATATGGTGATTTGTCTAGAAGAGTGATGCGAACTCTTAAAAGATTTAATTCAGAAATAGAAGTATATTCCATTGACGAAGCATTTTTAGATCTGTCAAATTTTCCTGATCAAGATATAGGAAAAGTTGGTAGAGAAATTAGAGAAACAGTTTTACAATGGACAGGTATTCCAACTAGTATTGGAATAGCCAAAACAAAAACTTTAAGTAAAATTGCAAATCATATTGCAAAGAAAAAACAATCAGGGGTTACTAGTTTAATTGGTATAGAAAATTTAGATCCTATTTTAGAAAAAGTTGAAATTAATGATGTATGGGGTGTTGGCAGACAACTGACTAAGTTTTATCAAAAGCATGGAATTTATAATGCTAAACAATTAAAAAATAAATCAAATACGTGGATCAAAAAATCTTCTAATGTTCTAAGCTCGAGAACAGCAATGGAGCTTAGAGGAATTCCTTGTATAGGTTTAGAGACAACCACAACAAAAAGGAAAAGTTGTGTTGTATCCAGATCATTTGGAAAAAGAATTGAAATGTTCCAAGAGTTAAAAGAAGCAGTTGCAAATTATTGTTTAAATGCATCTGAAAAAATTAGGTCAGAATCTTTAGTTGCAAAAGCAATTACTGTTTTTGTTAGAACTAGTCCTTTTCAAAGAAACTTTGGCTATTATTCAAATGCAAAAACAATTGATTTTCCAATTGCAACTAACAACAGTATTGAAATAGTTAAGACAGCGATTTCAATACTTGAGAGCATATTTAAAAATGGATACCGCTATCAAAAAGCAGGGGTGATGCTAACAGGATTGTCTAATGCTAACGATAAAACAAATTTATTTACATCTAAAAAGGATGAAAAAATAAATAGCTTGATGAGATCAATTGATAATACTAATCATCGATATGGAAGATCAACTTTAAGTGTTGCAAGTGCAGGAGTTCACAAAAAATGGAACATGAGAAGGCAGTATTCTTCTAAAATTGACACAGCAGATTTTTATTCGTTGCCAAAAATAATGATATAAATCTCAATTAGTAAAGCCTTTTAATGATTTTACGTCTTTTTTTTCAACTATGATTGCTTTAACATCTGCCCAAAAGTTTTTAGCACCGTATTCTTCATATCCCTGCAAAGTTCCTTTATCTATACAATGTTTATTAAACCACTTTTTTTGCTTCTTTTTATAGCCTTTTTTTTCACCATCCCATTCAAGTGAACCATCTCTCCTTTTGATAATTTGATGCAAATTAGCTTTATAGTTTAGGGAACATGTTGGCAATGCATGCATACTATTCATATCATATTTGGAAGGTGGATACATTGCGCTCTCAAAGTGATGTCCTCCTGAATAAGTTAAAAGATGAAGATTAGGGTTATTAGATGAGTTTTTTAAATTTTTACATGCCCAGGGCGGTGTTGATTCATCCTGCTTCCCATTAATTGCATACATTTGAATATTGTCATTATACTTTGCATCAGATTGATCTGGGCAAGCTGCATTAATCATAAAACCAACCGTTATTAAGCTTAGTGCTGGATATTTATCCCTAAGATCTTGCCAACCCGATTTAAAAACAGCCAGAGATCCTGTAGATGATCCCATAATAATAACTTCTTTTGGTTTACCAAATTTTTCTGAAACTTTATTAATTGTGGATATAGCATCGTATAAAATCATTGAACTCGTGTATGACCCAGTAAACTTTTTTTGGTATCTAGGTTCAGCTCCATAGATTATTGCAGTGGCATATTTAAATTCGCTGACTTGTTTTTCATAATATAGCTCATCTTCCATATTAGGTGTACTTGATGGTACAACTATAATTAAACCATTCGCAATTGACTCTAAATTTCTTAGCTCAACTCTAACCTTTTGATCCTTACCTTCATCGTTTAATAAAGTGATGTCATCATTTGTGTTTTTTGACAAAATATTAATTTCTGTAATTTCCCTGCTGTCTTCAAAAGAAATTTTTTCAGGAACATTTCCTACTCTTTTAAACACTATCTCGCATTTTTTAAAACTTCCACCCGAATTTTTTGGATGTCTTTTGGCTGAAAGTTTTCCAGTTATACTTTCTCCTTCAATTATTAATTTTCCTTTAACTGTATATTTTCTATCTTTCCTAACTCCTTTAAATTTTAACTTACCTTCATCATCAATTTTAAATTCTTTTTTAATAATCCATCTACCCCCGCCGCCCCTGTCATTTGAAATTACACCGTTTTTTATAATAAATCTGCTGCCATCAAATTTTGAGTCATCATCACCTTTACAAAAATGCGTGTACGTGTAAGCACCATCATATTTTGACGTACTTTGTGCATTACCAGTAGTTATACTAGACACTATAATTAAAAAAAAAATTAAGAATAATTTTTTCATTAATCTTTTATTGTAGGATCATACTTAAATTTAATTCTTCCAATAAGTTTAAGTTCAGGACTTGAAATTATCATTTCTCCACTATCTGATTTTACACCAGGAAATAATGGATTAATTACTTTAAAGTGTGTAACTAAAACTAAATTACCTTCACCATCCCAATTGGAAACAATTTTTTTTATTTTCTTAAATCTTTTTTCCTGATCACTTTTTTTTCTCGTATTTTTTAAATTTTTATTGATGGAATAATCCCAGCCAGCATATTTTGCTGTTTTGTATGTTCTACAGGCTGGACTTGATATAACTTTGTCTATTTTGATATTATTTTTAACCACAAAATCACCAATATCCTTGGATTGTCTTATTCCTTCTTTAAGGATATCTCTTTGTGTTGAGCATACTTTATCTTTATAATTTTTATCGTGGTTTCCATTCTCAACTGTTCTTGGAGCATATGCGTGCCTCAAGAAAATTATTTTTCCTCCTTCTTTGATGGCTTTTAGGCCATTATCATGTAACTCTTGGAAAGTATTTGCATAAGAACCACTAGAAAAAATTATAAAAATTACAAAAATAAAAAGTTGTAGCTTTTTAATCATAAAAAAATTATAAAAAAATTACTTTATTTTTTCAATATCATTAATATTTGTTAAACAATTGTTAAATTCTTCAATATTTTCTCTCAGAGCTAAACTAGAAATTGAATAAATCATAATCAACAATAAAATTAAGGGTAATGAGGTAATTACAGAAGCATTACTTTTTATAAGCAAAATATAAAAAACAATAAATAAAGCAGACCGAATTAAGACAGTTTTTCTATAAACACTTATTATTGACAGTGAATGTTTTAACAAATTTAAAAAGCTCATTTGTGATGGTCCAAAATATCTAGTACCTCTAAAAGAGGGTATAGATACTAAACGTTTTTCTACTTTTTTTAACGAACCTGAAAAACTACTCCAGGTAGCTTTTTCCTTTAGCATTTTTTTAATTGTTGATTTAGATAAACAAGTAAAGTTTCCAAATTTAATGGATTGCCCTGTAAATGCTAAAGTTAAAAACTTATGAAACTTGTAACATATTTGGAAAATGAACCCCTCTGACCGCTTCACTCTCTCACCTACGATCGATTGTTCACCTTCTTGTTTGGAAAGTTCAATAAAGTTTTTAATCTCTTCAGGTCTATCCTCGCCATCTCCATCCATTGGAATTACATAATCAAATTCCTTTTTTTCATAAATATATTTTAATCCCGAAGCAATGCACCGTGCGTGGCCTCTGTTTTGTTTCATGTTTATGATTTCAAAAGAATGAATATTTTCTAAATTTGGATAATTGTCTTCAATTTGTTGAGAAGAGGCGTCATTGATAACTATAATTGATACTTCATTGCTTATACTATTTAGCTCATTATTAATATTGTCAACTAATTTTGTTAACGACTCTCTATCGTTATAAATAGGAATTAAAATTGTATACTTTTTCATAAATTATCTTGAACCAACGCAGATATTATCAAGACACATATAATCTTTCAATTGATCTAGTTTATCTCTAACTACCAAGCCTTCCCAAACTGGTCTTGATTTTAAATGATAAGATAAATTACCAGCGTTCCATTCATTACCTAAAACTACGTTAATCTTTGATTTAAATTGTTGGTCCCAAGCATATTGTGTTTTAATAGCTATTTCTTTTCCTGGATAATCTGTTCTTTTGTCATTTTTTGAAATAGATAAATAGGCATAAAGTCCAGGAGATAAAAAGAAAAACAATATAAATCCAATGACAAATGGTTTTAATTTTTTTATATTGATTTGAGTTTGAAGCATATAAACAAACCATGTTCCAATAAATAAATAAAACGGGGTCATCCACATTGTTCTAATTTTCGATCCAGTTACAAATGAGGTCAAAAACATCAAAAAAATTGGTAATAGATTTATAGATAATAGAAAAAGTAATTTTTTGTCTTTGATATTAATTTTAAATTTTAACTTTTGGACTAACAACCATGTTAAAATTAAAAAAGGAATAAATATTCCAATTTGTTTGCCTATAAAAATTAAAGGATATTGAATATGATTTATTAGACTTGATTGCTCTAAACCAGCTCTTGCGAGACCATAAGTAATTGTAATAAACTCATTGTTAGTAAGCCAAATAAAATGGGGAACCAAAACAACTAAAAATACCTCAGCGGTTATCAAATATTTAAAATCAAACTTTCTATCTTTTTTAATAAAGATTAGATAAATAAATAACAAATCAATAGACACTAAAAGATAAATAAATAAATATTTGGATAAGAAACCAAAAGCTGCGAACAAGCCTACTAGAAAACAGTCAGAAAATTTAATGTTTTTTCCGCTAAAAATTTTCCACGAATAATAAGCCGTAAGCGACCAGAATGGAAGTTGGCAAACATTTACGTTAAATTCTGGAGAAGTAAAATTATAAAAATAAATTGTTTCAATTAATAAAACTGAAATTAATCCTAGTGAGTCATTTTTTAAGATTTCTTTAGAAAGCTTGAAGACATAATAAAATGAAATAATTACAAAAATTTGACTAAGCAAATAATAGGCCCAATCCTGTGAACCAAAAATTTGATAAAAAATTTCTGAAAAAAAAGCACTCATAGGCGGGTGTTTATTAAATCCCCAATCTAAGTTACTCCCCCAAGCTAAAGCTTCAATCGTGTCTAGGGGTAAGTTATGATTAGTTAATGATGGAATCAAAGTCCAGAATATTAGATGAGCTATAACAAAAATATAAAAAACATTATTTATATTTTTGCTATTAATGGTCATTTATAAATATTTATATTAAATTAGGTTGCTTGACACCCCTAATTTGCTGAATATACTCCGGAGCTCAAAATTGATCTATGCCAAAGACTACTAAAGCAAAGAAAAAAAAAGTCACTAAGCCAAAAACTAAGGTTATCAGCAAAATAAAAAAAGCTGCTACAAAAGCTTCAATTAAAATTACAAAAAATTATATACCCAAAGATACTGAAAAATATATGTGCGAAAAACATAAAGTTTATTTTAGAATTAAATTAAATGAGTGGAAAAAAGAATTGGTAAAAGCAAACAATGAAGCACTTTATAACGGTAGTATGGATGACAACAGTATTTCGGCTGATATTGTTGATCAAGCTAGTTCCTATACTGATAAAAATGTGGAAATGAAAGCGATAAATAGACAGATAAAACTAATTTCAGAGATTGATAAAGCCTTAATGAGAATTAGAGATGATACTTATGGATATTGTTTAGATACCGCGGAACCAATTGGATTAAAAAGATTAATGGCAAGACCGGTTGCAAAATATACTATAGCTGCTCAGGAAAAGCACGAAAAGGACGAGAAAGTTCATGCGGATGACTAAAAAAATTAGGAGAAAGTTTTCACATAAAAAATCTATTTCTTTTCTTTTTGCAAAAAAATATATTTATTTTTATTATTCTTTTTTTTGGATAGTTTTGTTAGTTTATTTATTTGTTAAATGAACAAAAAATTAATTCTTATAATTATTATAGTTATTGCAATTGAGTTATCCGGCATGGGAATTTTTAGTTCTTTGTATAGATTATTAAATTAAATTTAAGGCTTGGGTATTACTGCACTTTCGTCCATAAAAGCATATCCTTGGATAACAGCTTCACGATCTGAAATTTCAGAGTACCATCTAGATAAATTTTGATAATTTTTAAGGCCAATGTCATGCCATTGGTGTCTAGCTATCCATGGCCATGTTGCAATATCAGCAATAGAATAATTTTCCCCTGCTAAATATTGATGCTTTGATAAATGATTTTCTAAAACCTCATATATACTTTTTGTCATTTCAAAGTATCTTTTTTCTCCCACTTTACTGAGGCCTTTATTAAATTTATAAAAATAATGATATTGACCTATAATTGGACCAATCGAACCCATTTGCGCCATAAGCCACTGATCAATGTTTAGTCGATTTTGCTCATCATAAAACTTGCCACTTCTCTCTGCTAAATAAATCAAGATTGCTCCAGATTCAAAAACTGCTTGGTTATTATTTGAATGATCAATTATCGCAGGTATTTTTGAAAAAGGGCTTATTTTATTAAATTCAGTTTTAAATTGATCTCCCTTAGCTAGATCTAATTTTGTAACTTTATAATCAAACCCTATCTCCTCCAACATAATACTTATTTTTTTTCCATTTGGTGTATCAGATGAAAATAGTTCAATCATTTTTGACACCAAGTCTTTCCTGCGCAGCTTTTGAAGTAGTAGTAAACTCAAATCTTAATTTTTCATCTGGTTTGGCGTACTTAAAGCATCCTCTTGCAGCTAATGCACCCTCATGAAAGCCTGATAAAATTAATTTTAATTTGCCTGGATAAGAGCAAATATCGCCAATAGCAAATATACCATCTATATTGGTTTCAAAATTCTCAGTATTAACTTCAATTTTTTTTTTATCGATATTTAATCCCCAATCTAATATCGGGCCCAGTTGCATGATTAAACCAAAGAAACCAAGCACATAATCAGATTTTATTTCTTTTATTTCCCCATCATCGTGTTTGATTTTAACTGAGTTAATTTTATCTTCACCTAAAACAGAATTTAATTGATATTTGGTATATAAATTTATTTTACCCTGATTATTTAACTCTTTAACTTTTTGCACACTCACCTCTGCCCCGCTAAATCCATCTCTACGATGTATTAAATTTACTTTAGAGTTATTAGAAAGCTCTATGGCCCAATCTAAAGCAGAGTCTCCTCCACCAAAAATAGAAATTGTTTTATCTTTAAAAATTGATTTATCTTTAACTGAGTAAAATAAAGAATTTTCCTCAAATTTTTTGCACTCATTCACTGGAAATTTTCTTGGTTCAAAGGATCCTACCCCTCCTGCGATAACGATACTTGAAACATCAAACTGTTTATTACCACTCGTCTTGACCTGCCAACGATCCTTAACTTTTTTAATTTCTTCCACTCTTTGGTTTAAATGAAAATTAAAATTAAAAGGTTTAATTTGTTTTAAAAGATTATTAGTTAACTCTTCACCAGTACATTCTGGAATTGCTGGAATATCATAGATGGGTTTATCAGGATAAAGTTCTATGCATTGTCCTCCCGCTTTATCTAAGTTGTCGACGATTTCACATTGAAGACCAATTATTCCTAGTTGGTGAGCACAAAATAAACCTGTTGGGCCTGCTCCAATAATTAGTACATCTGTTTTATTCATTTAACCTTGCTTTGATGGAATGTTTACAACTAAACCATCTAAAATATCAGAGACAATAAGCTGACAACTTAATCGACTATTTTTTTTTGGTTCAAATGCCATATCTAACATATCCTCTTCTCCATCTTCTTTTGCTGGTAGCTTATCCAGCCACTCTTCATTAACGTACACATGGCAAGTTGCGCATGACATCCCTCCACCACAATCAGCATCGATACCTGGAATACCATTTTGGATTGCTCCCTCCATTACAGTTAATCCATTTTGAACATCAATAATATGAGTTTTATCATCTTGGGTTTTGTAAGTAATTTTTGGCATAATTTATATATAGGCTGTTATCTCAATTCAGCAAGTAAGTAAAATTGTACAGAGTGAATTTTAAATATTTTAAACAAAAAAAAGGGCAGATATAAAATATACCTGCCCTTAATTTAAACTTTTTAAAGTGAACTACTTAGCTCTTTTTCCAGAAACACTTGTTGCAGCTGCCCAGATTACTAGACCAAATGCAATTTTGTTAATGAAGTCAGCTAAGTTGTAAACAACGTTAAGTGAGTCTGCATCTACTCCACCTGTTAGGTAACCAAAAATATAACCTAATGGGTAAATAGCCCAACCTACTGTAACAATCATTCTCATTGCACCAAAAGCAGTTACAAGCGCTTTGCTTCCACTTTTTGCTGCAGCTTTTCCAGCTTCACCTGAGAATACTTCATAAAGAATGTATATCCAACCTGCCATTCCGACAATAAAGCCAAGAGTAGCGTTGATGTATCCAGCTTCACCTAAGTATCCACCGATTAACATTACTAATGAACCAATTAGCAATCTCCAGAACATTCCAGAATTTGCTTTACCAATTGCTGCAAGAATTAAATAAAATTCTACCATCTGTAATGGTACAGTAATTAACCAGTCAATATATCTGTAAACAGTTGGTGAGTCTCCAGTAGCAACCCATACTTCTCTCATGTACATGTAGTGTATGAATGCAATACCAGTTACTAGCCCAGCAACAATAACTGAAGTTCTCCAGCCTGCTGCTACGTTACCAACTTCCATGAAAAAGAAAGCAGTTGCTGCTAACATTCCCATAGAGATGATCCAAAATGAAATTCCTACGAAATCATCCTGATTCAACATGGTTGCGTCTGCTGCAATAGCTATACCTGAAAATCCAATCAGGGCCATAGCTGCTAGAGCAAACAATTTAAGTTTATTCATAAAAAACTCCCTCTCTAGTTAGTTTTTATTTTAGTTTATATAAACTAGACTTAAGTTACCCTAAGTCAAAGTACACGTTAAATAGCAAATAAAAATGGATTTGCGAAGAGCAAATTGTCACTAATTAACATTGATTTTACTTAATTTTTAAAATTAAATACAATTTATAAGTTAAAAACCAAAAAAATTACTAAAATCGAATCAAATAAATATGTCAGATAAATTCAGCAAAATTTACAATCATTCAATAAAAAATCCTGAAAAATTTTGGCAAGAAGCAGCAGAAGACATCTTTTGGTTTAAAAAACCAGCAAAAATTTTAAATAAATCTAATCCTCCTTTCTTTAAATGGTTTGAAGATGGAGTAACCAACACGTGTTACAATGCTTTAGATATTCATATCGATCAAGGTAGAGGAAAAAACACTGCTCTTATCTATGATAGCCCCATTACAGGTAACAAAAACAAGTTCACTTACGAAGAACTTAGATCCAAAGTTGCAAAATTTGCTGGAGCATTAAAAAATCAAGGAGTAAATAAAGGTGATCGAGTAATTATTTATATGCCAATGATCCCTGAAGCGGTGGTTGCAATGCTTGGGTGTGCAAGAATTGGTGCGATACATTCCGTTGTATTTGGTGGGTTTGCATCTAACGAACTTGCAAGTAGAATTGATGATAGTAAAGCAAAATTATTAGTAACTGCTTCATGTGGTTTCGAGCCCGGAAGAACGGTTGAGTATAAACCATTGGTTGATGAAGCCATTAAAATAGCAAATCATAAAATTGATAAGATAATTTTATTTCAAAGACCAGGTCATGAGGTAAAATTGAATGCTCCAAAGGAAGTTAGTTGGGATGAGGTAGTATCGGATGCGAAAACAGCTGATTGTGTTGAAATGAACTCTAATGAATTTGCATATATCTTGTATACCTCTGGAACAACTGGAACACCTAAAGGAATAGTACGAGATATTGGAGGTCATATTGTTGCTCTTAAATGGACCATGAAAAATATTTACAACATTGATGCAGATGATATTTGGTGGTCGGCAAGTGATATTGGTTGGATTGTTGGTCACTCATATATTATTTATGCTCCTTTGTTTAAAGGATGCACAACAATTTTGTTTGAAGGTAAACCAGTTGGAACCCCAGACGCTGGAGCCTTCTGGAAAATTATTTCAGACTATAAAGTTAAATCTTTATTTACTGCACCAACTGCCTTTAGAGCAATTAAGAAAGAAGATCCTGAAGGTAAATTTTTTTCCAAATATGATCTAAGTAGTTTTGAAAGTTTATTTCTTGCTGGTGAGAGAGCTGACCCAGATACAATCAAATGGGCTGAAAATCTACTTAAAGTTCCAGTCATTGACCATTGGTGGCAAACTGAAACAAGTTGGGCAATAAGCTCTAATTGTACTGGGATTGAAATGATGGAAACTAAGTACGGCTCAGCTTGCAAGGCAGTACCTGGTTATGATGTAAAAATCATTAAACCAGATCAATCTTTAGCTAAGCCAAATGAAATGGGTGACATTGTAGTTAAACTCCCTTTGCCTCCTGGAACATTTCCTACTCTGTGGAATGCTGATAAGAGATATAAAGAAAATTACATGTCCAATTACGAGGGTTACTATCAAACTTACGATGCAGGACACATTGATGATGATGGTTACATTTGGATTATGTCTAGAACAGATGACATTATAAATGTTGCAGGTCATAGATTATCTACTGGAGCAATAGAAGAAGTTTTATCTGAGCACCAATCAGTTGCTGAGTGTGCGGTGTTAGGGATCGCTGATAAATTAAAAGGTCAATTACCAATTGGCTTAGTAGTTCTTAAATCTGGGGTTGATAAAGATAATGAAACAATTTCAAAAGAATGTGTTCAAATGGTTAGGGCTAAAATTGGTCCTGTTGCTGCATTTAAAGTTGCAATAGTTATTAAAAGGCTTCCTAAAACTAGATCAGGCAAAATTTTAAGAGGAACAATTAGAAAAATTGCTGACAATGTTGAATATAAAGTTCCACCTACAATAGATGATCCAGCGATATTGACTGAAATAAAAGATGATTTAATCAAACACAAAATTCTTAATGGTTAAGACTTATATTTTTTTAGTAGGAGCAATATTTTGCGAAGTGGCTGGCACTATGCTGTTACCAGTATCTCAAAATTTTACAAAGCTTATCCCAACGGTTGCTCTGTCAGTTTTTTATCTTTGCGCATTTTATCTTCTAACTTTTGTAGTTAATAAGCTCCCAATTGCAATTGTTTATGCTACATGGAGTGGTCTTGGAATTTTTACAATTGCGATATTAGGCTATATCTTCTTCAAGCAAACCTTAGCTTGGCAGGCTATTGTTGGACTATTTTTAATAGTAGTTGGTGTAATTCTTGTAAATAGTTTTACAGTTAAACTTAACTAAACTTTAAAGGGGTCCCTTCAGGATCTCCCAATATTTTACCCTCTTGCATTTTAATTTTACCAGCAATAATTGTATGGGTAGGTGTACCTTTAAATTTGTAACCATTAAATGGTGACCATGCACATTTGCTTTCAATATTTTCATTTTTAATCTCACTCGTTTTATTCATGTCAATTATTGTAAAATCAGCATCATACCCTTCCTTTATAAATCCTTTGTTTTTAATACCAAAAATTTTAACAGGATTCTCACAAACAAGATTAATTAATTGAGTTAATGATAATTTTCCGTCATTTACATGATTTAGCATCACTGGCATAAGAGTTTGAACGCCAGGCATTCCAGAGGGAGAATTGGGATACTCTTTGTCTTTATTAACTTTCAAATGAGGAGCGTGATCAGACCCAATTGTATCATTAAGATTATGTTTTACTGCATACCATAATCGATCGTAATGAGATTTATCTCTGATAGGTGGATTCATTTGAGCGTAAGTTCCAAGTTTGTGATAACAATCTGGTGCATAAATAGTTAGATGTTGCGGAGTTATCTCAAAGGTAATGTTTCCTTTGTGTTGTGATAAAAAGTCAATTTCCTCTTTTGTGGTTATATGAAGAACATGAGTTTTTTTATTATATTTCTCAGCAATTCTCACAATTCTTCTGGTCGATGAAATTGCACACTCTGCACTTCTCCAAACCGGATGCGTATGAACATCTCCTTGCTTAATTAGTTTTTTATTTACTTTTAGAATGGCTTCATCTTCGGAGTGAACTGCAACAACTTTTGAGGCATTTTGAAAAACTTTATCGATGTCATCTTCTTCAGCAACTAATAAATTTCCAGTTGAGGATCCTGCAAAAAGTTTAATTCCACAACATCCTTCTAAATCTTTTAAACTTGATAAATCATCTGCGTTATCAGCTGTTGCTCCAAAATAGAATGCATAATTACAAAACATTCTGTTTTTAGCGAGATCTAATTTCCTTTGAAATTCTTTCTTATTAGATGTGGGAGGGTTCGTATTAGGCATTTCAAAAACACTTGTGATACCTCCAGCAATAGCTGCTCTACTTCCTGAATGAAGATCCTCAGTATCTGTTGAGCCAGGTTCTCTAAAATGAGTTTGAGTATCTATACATCCTGGTAAAACTGTATGGCCGCTTGCATCAATTATTTCTTTAGCTTCTCCTGAAATTTGACCAATCTCATGAATTTTTTTGTCTTTAACAGCTACATCTACATCCTTTAGTTCACCTTCAATGTAACAGTTGCCGTTTTTAATTATAAGATCTAACATTTTGAGAATTTGTTACTATATTACATCTATTAATTAATCAAATATGAATATCAAAAACGTTTACATTTTAGATAATAGAGCAATCCTTTATATTAACGGTGAAGATGCAAAAGAATTTCTTCAAAATCTTATAAGTAACGACATAAATAAAATAAATGATGAGATTAGTTGCTTTACATCATTATTAACCCCTCAAGGCAAATTTTTATATGAATTTATAATTGTAAAACATAAATCGGGATATCTTATAGATTGTGAAAAAACCCAAGCAGATGGATTATTTAAGCAGCTAACACTTTATAAACTAAGATCAAAAGTTGATATTCTTAATCTAAGTAATGAATTTGTCGTGGTAGCATTTTCTTATGAAAAATTTTTAACTTTTAATGGAGCAAAAGATCAACTTGGATTTACTATTAGATATAGGGAAGATCCAATTTTTTTAGATCCAAGAAATAAACAATTAGGTGCTAGGTTAATTGTTAATTTAGAAAAGCTTTATTTATCTTTAAAAAAACTAGATCTTCATGATGCAGATCTTAAAGAATATTATTCCTTAAGTCATAGCCTTGGAATAGTTCCAAAAGATTTAAACAAGTTACAGGATAAATTATTTGGTATCGAGTGCAATTTCGAAGAATTAAATGGAATTGATTTCAAGAAAGGTTGTTATGTTGGCCAAGAAAATACTGCACGAATTAAATTAAAGAACAAGCTTTCAAAAAGATTATTTCCTATAAATATAATTAATGGAAAGTTATACCAAGGTGAAAGTATTTATAATGATAAAGTAGAAATAGGCAGAGTATTAATTGATAATGATTATCCTTTTGCCTTAATCAAATATTTAGATAAAAATTTTAATGAAAAAGTTGATTTTAAAACTAAAGAAGCTTCTATAAACGTTAGAAAACCAAATTGGATTAAATAAATTCAAAAAAATTTCATCTAAAAAATAAACTTTTTCTTATACCTATAATCTCCCTTATTTCTTTTTCACGCATAGCATTCCAGGCGACAAATAAAGTGCATAATTGATAAAGAGCAAATAAATCATTTCTTTCCTTTTGGGATAAGTCATCATCTGCATTTTTGAAACCTTCAAAATAATTAATAAAATTTCTTGCACATGATAAATAAAATATACAAGCATCTGTGACTGTTGCAGCTGACCACCAATTTGAGTCTTTAAAAAGTCTGGCTATTTCCTGATAAAAAGAGCTCGTATCTGAAACTGATAGATCTTTTTGAACATTTTCAGGAAATTGATCTATTTCAAATTGAGTTGCTGCCATTATTTTTTTTTCATTACTTCTTCTAACATGCAATTCAATCACATTTTTATAAGACATTGATTTGATTTTATTCCAATTATTAAAAAAATCATTAGGTGCCTTATTTAAGTCTGACATATATAAAAGTTTAACAAATCATGAATAAAGTGTCTAAAAACAAATTATATATAGAATGGTGCGGTCGGAGAGAATCGAACTCTCATGGACTAAGTCCACACGGCCCTCAACCGTGCCTGTCTACCAATTTCAGCACGACCGCATTATGTCCCATAATAAATGAATGACAACTATCTTTCAAATTGGTAAAAATCCTCATGGAATTTACACAAGAGATAAAGAAAGCAACAGATCCTATCTATCGAAAAATTTCTAAGGTAATGCCTGAAATTGAGTGGTCAGTGCATGCACCTTACATCCACAAAATTAATAAATTAAAAAAAGAAAAGAATGCTGTCATTCTTGCACATAATTACCAAACACCTGAAATATATCATGGTGTCGCTGATTTTTCTGCAGACTCTTTAGCATTAGCAGTTGAAGCTTCTAAGACATCAGCAGATATAATTTTAATGGCAGGAGTTCATTTTATGGCAGAAACTGCAAAATTAATGAGCCCTGAAAAAAAAGTTATTTTGCCTGACATGGATGCAGGTTGTTCTTTGTCTTCATCTATAACTGGTAAGGATGTGAGATTATTAAAGGAAAAATATCCAGGCGTACCTGTTGTTTCATATGTTAACACTTCTGCTGAGGTGAAAGCTGAAACTGATGTTTGTTGTACATCAGCCAATGCTGTTAAAATTGTAAAATCACTTGGAGTTAATAAAGTAATATTTTTACCGGATGATTATCTTGCAAAATATGTAGCCTCACAAACAGATGTGGAAATTATTTCGTGGAAAGGTATTTGTATTGTTCATGATCAATTTAATGAACAAGAAATTCATGATATTCGAAAAAACAATCCTGGAATAAAAATTATAGCTCACCCTGAATGTCCTCCAGATGTTATTAAAGCAAGTGACTTTGCAGGTTCTACTTCTGGAATGATTAATTATGTCAAAGATAATCAGCCTAAGAAAGTTATGATGGTTACTGAATGCTCTATGAGTGATAACATTGAAGTTGAAAATCCTAATGTTGAATTTATCAAGCCATGTAATATGTGTCCTCACATGAAAAAAATTACTCTTCCAAAAATTTTAGACTGTTTAGAAAATGAAACAGGTGAAATAATTATGGACGAAGAGACTATAGAGAAAGCAAGAATTTCGGTAGAGAAGATGGCAGCTATCGGCAGATAATAAGTGTCAAAAATTAAACTTAGCAAAGAATTTATTCGCAATACCGTCAAACTAGCATTAAATGAGGATCTTTATCCTTTAGGGGATATAACTTCAAGTTTAGTTAAAAACGATAAAATTATAACAGTTAAAC
>CACKXR010000007.1 GCA_902604175.1 uncultured Pelagibacteraceae bacterium | reverse complement strand
TGGAGTTGGTTATTTAGATTTTTACATGTAGTTGTAGCAATAATGTGGATTGGATTACTTTGGTATTTTAATTTTGTTCAAATCCCAAACATGGCTAAAATTCCAGATGAACAAAAGCCTGCAATTGGAAAAGTAATTGCTCCAGCAGCTTTATTTTATTTTAGATGGGCTGCAGCTTTTACTGTTTTATCAGGATTAATTCTAGCTTGGTTAAATGGTTATCTACATGATGCAATGACTTTTAGTATTGGCTCTGGAATTCCAAAACATACTGCAATAGGAATTGGAATGTGGTTAGGTCTTATAATGGCATTTAATGTTTGGTTTGTAATTTGGCCAAATCAAAAAAGAGCACTAGGTATTGTTGAAACTGATCCTGAAACAAAAGTAAAATCTGCTAAAACAGCAATGTTGTTCTCTAGAACAAATACTCTTCTTTCTCTACCAATGTTACTAACAATGGTAGCTGCTCAGAATATTTATTAATTTATTTACTTTCGTCCTCTCTTAAGACAGTTTTTTGAGAAACTCTTAATCTAACTAATACAGTATTGGCTATATAAATTGACGAATAAGTACCAAAAACAACTCCTAATATCATAGCTAACGAAAATCCTTTTAAGATTTCACCACCAAAAAAATAAATAGCAAGTAATGCTAATAAGGTTGTTGCTGAAGTAATTATAGTTCTAGATAGAGTTTCATTAATTGAAATATTGGTTAATTCAAATATTTTTATATCTGAGTATTTTCTTAAATTTTCTCTTACACGATCGAATATAACAACTGTGTCATTCATTGAGTAACCTACTATAGTTAAAACTGCAGCAATAATCGATAGGTTGATTTCTAAACTAAATAATGAAAATACTCCAAGTGTAACAATAACATCATGAAATAGAGCTAATATAGCTCCAAGACTAAACTGCCACTCAAACCTAACCCAAATGTAAATAAGCATAATTGTAAGTGATAAAGAAATTGCGATTATGCCTGATTTTAATAACTCAGCACTTACTTTTGGACCCACATTTTCAACTCTTCTAAAATCGTAATTGTTACCAAATGATTTATCAAGATTTACCTTTATCTCTTCAATTATATTTTTCTTATTATCTTTATTTTCAAATTTAATTAAAAAATCATCATCAGAGCCAAATTTTTTAACTGATACATCGCCCAAATTCATTTGACTAAATTTATCTCTGAGCGAACTTACATTTATTTTAGTATTATTAGATCTTAACTCAATTAATGTTCCTCCTTTAAAATCAATACCAAAATTAAGACCATTAAATATTAGTAAAAGTAAAGAAATTATAATTAAAGTGCTAGATAATAAATTAAAATGATTATAGTATTTATTAAACGCAATCATTAGATAAGTTTACCGTTATTTTTATTTTTTGTTACGTAAAGACTAGTGAGCAATCTAGCAATAAAATAAACCGAAAATAAAGTTGTAAATATTCCAACTCCTAAGGTAACAGCAAAACCTTTAACTGGTCCTGATCCCATAAAAAAAAGAATTACTGCGGCCAAAAGAGTTGTGATATTAGCATCAAGTATTGCAGTTCTAGATTTAGTATAACCACCATCAAATGCTAATATATTATTACTTTCATCCTTAAGTTCCTCTTTAATCCTCTCAAAAATTAAAACATTTGCATCAACAGCCATACCAACAGTCAAAATTATTCCTGCAATACCTGGTAAAGTTAAGGTTGCTTCGAATAATGTAAGAACACCTAAAAGAATAAATAAATTAATTATTAATGTAACGTTTGTTATTAAACCAAAAAATCTATACTTAACAAACATAAAAACAATAACTAATAAAAACCCAATAGATAATGCTATCATACCAGCATTAATTGAATCTTGACCAAGATCAGGACCTACTGTTCTCTCTTCAATTATTTCTAAAGGAGCTGGTAATGCACCTGATCTTAATAATAAAGCTAGATCAGTTGCTGATTGAAAAGTAAATCCTCCACTAATTTGGCCAGCACCACTTGCAATAGTATCTCTTACTACCGGGGCACTTATTATTTTTCCATCTAAGACTATCGCCAATTGTTTTCCTATACCTGTTGAAGTTGCTTTTCCAAATCTTTTTGCACCTACTCTATCTAAAGTGAAAGAAACAATTGTTTGATTATTCTGTGTATCCATCTTAGGTTGAGCATCTAAAAGGTTTTCACCACTAATTATAATTCTCTTGCTCACATTTACTGAAGGAGTACCGTCCTCATAGTCTAATTTCTCTACACCAAATCTATCTTCATCATTCAGGGTTACGAATCTAAATGTTAAGTTTGCAGTTTTACCTAAGAGAGATTTAATTCTAGCAGGATCATCTAAACCAGGAAGTTCTACTAAAATCCTGTTGTTTCCCCTCTTTAAAATATTTGGCTCATTGGTACCTACTTCGTCAACTCTTCTTCTCACTATTTCTATCGCTTGATCTTGAGAAGATGTTTTTAAATTTATTAAGCCTTGACGTGAAAAATTAATTTTTAAATTTAAACCCAAATCTTCAATTTCTAATTGGTGTGATTTAAATCTTGGATAATATGGATTAATATCACTATTTTCATCTTGGAAAATATCTATGACTTTTTGCTTAATTTCTTCACTTACATCAAAAAAAATATTTTGATTATCTATTCTTATATTATTTAATTTAATATCTTTATCCTTAAAAAAATTTTTAAATGTGGTTGTTAAGTTTTGTAATTTTTGTTCTATTACAGGATTATTATCTATCTCAAGTAATAGGTAAGAACCACCTTGTAGATCCAGGCCTAAATTAATTTTTTTATTAAAAAAACTATCATCAAACTTAAATAAATTAGATGAAGCTATAAAAATAAACAACAAAGAAAAAATAGTTATAAAAACAATTCTTAACTTAGAAAAATAAAGCACTTATCTAAATCTATTTATTTTTTAACTTCTTGAGTAGTTTGAAGACTTTGAATACCAGTAGCTTTTACAACTTCAACTTTAATATTTTCAGCTATTTCTACTTCAACTTTGTCATTATCTATAAGTCTTTCAACTGTACCAGTAATGCCACCTGAAGTAATAACTTTGTCACCTCTTTTAAGGTTTTCGACCATAGCTTTATGTTCTTTTACTTTTTTTTGTTGAGGTCTAATTAAGAAAAAATAAAAAATAACAAATATTAAAATTAACGGTATAAATTGTCCTATTCCTGAACCTTCCATAATTCTCCTTTTAAATACTGTGAATATTTATACTATCTGTATCTCTAAAACAACTTTATTTCTGAGAAATTAATTCTAAATTATTCATATATTGTCTCAGAACTTTAGGAACAACAATCGATCCGTCTTTTTGCTGATAATTTTCTAATACAGCTATTAAAGTTCTACCAATGGCAAGACCACTTCCATTTAAAGTTCCGACAAAGACAGTTTCTTTATTTTTGTTTTTATACCTAGTTTTCATTCTTTGGGCCTGGAATGTTGAACAAGATGAACATGATGAAATTTCACGATACTTATTTTCTGATGGTAACCAAACTTCAATGTCATAAGTTTTCTCAGCACTGAAACCCATATCTCCAGAACATAAAATAACTTTCCTGTAAGGTAGTTCTAATTTATCAAGAATATCAGTCGCACAATTAGTCATTCTTTCTAACTCATCTAAACAATTTTCTTTTTCAACAATGCTTACAAGTTCAACTTTATAGAACTGATGCTGTCTGATCATACCTTTTGTATCTTTACCATAACTGCCTGCTTCTTTTCTAAAGCAAGGTGTTGAAGCTACAAATCTCATAGGTAGATGATTTTGATCAACTATTTTATCTTTCACAATATTAGTTAAAATTACTTCAGCTGTAGGAATTAAAAACTTTCTATCTGTTCCTTCGTCAAATTTAATTTCAAACTGATCATTTTCAAACTTAGGTAACTGTCCGGTTCCATACATTGTATTATCTGATGCAATTAAAGGTGGTGATATTTCTTGATACCCATTTTTATTTATATGAGTATCCAACATAAAGTTAGATAAGGCTCGTTCTAGTAAAGCTAAATGATTTTTTACAAAAACAAATCTAGATCCTGTAGTTTTCGTAGCCAAGTCAAAGTCTAACATACCAAGATTTTCACCAAGCTCATAGTGAGATTTAGGTGTAAAATCAAATTTTGGAATGCTTCCTGATTTTAGTACCTCAACGTTATCATTTTCATCTTTACCACTAGGGACATCATCATGAGGAATATTGGGTAAATTAGATAGTAAACTGTCTAATTCTGTTTTAATTTTTTTTTGTAAATCAGTTAATTTATCTAATTTTATAGTGAGCTCTTTAGATTTTTTAAATAAATTTTCGTCTTTAGATTTTGAAATATCTTTTTTTTCTTTTTCAATAGCCTCTTTTTTTTGAATTAAGTCTCTATTTTCTTCATCCAAATTTTGTAATTTTTTAAAATCAATTTTAATAGACCTTTTTTCAAGAGCTTTTTCAAAACCAGGGAAATCTTTTCTAATTTCCTTTAAATTATGCATCAGTTTTTTCTAAATTTTTGTTTTCTATAAATTTTACTGAAAATATTGATAATTCATATAAAATTAACAATGGTATTGCTAATCCTATTTGTGTAATTGGATCTGGAGGTGTTAACAAAGCAGCGGCAGCAAAAATTATTACCACAACATACTTTCTTCTATCTTTTAAAAACTGGCTATCTACAACACCTATTCTTGCTAAAAGACTTAACACAACAGGTAATTGAAAACTAATTCCAAAAGCAAAAATTAATTTCATAACTAAAGACAAGTATTCATTTACTTTTGCTTCCAATTGAATTGGTAAACTTGTTGATAAACCAGTGCTCTCAAAAGATAAAAAGAACTTAATTGCTAGCGGCATAATCAAATAGTAAACCAACATACCTCCTAGAAAAAAAAGTATAGGGGTAAGTATTAAGTAAGGTAAAATTGCAATTTTTTCATGTTTATATAAGCCTGGTGCAATAAACTTCCATATTTGCATTAATATAAAGGGGCAGGTTACAAAGAATGCTGTAAAAAAAGATACTTTTAAATATGTTAAAAAGGTCTCTTGAAGCGCTGTAAAGATTAATCTTCTATCTGAACCGTCATCCTTTACAGCTTGTGCAAATGGGTCTACTAGAAAACCGTAAATATATTCAGCAAAAAAATAGCAGAAAATAAAAAATATAAATAAAAAAATAAAACTATGTATTAGTCTTTTTCTTAACTCAGTTAAATGACTAACAAAGCCACTATCTTTTTCTTCATTATTCATCTTTTTTTGTTTCTTTTTTTACTTCGTCATTAGTTTTTTCATCATCAATTTCTATATTAGAAACCTCGTTTTGAATATTGCTGACATATCTTTTTGCAGTGCCAATCCATGAACCTGCTTTTTTTAACATAACTGGAAAATCTTTTGGACCAAGAATAACTATAGCGATAGCAACAACTATCAATATCTCAAACCAACCAATAGTAGGCATATGAGTTATTCTTTGTTACTAGAGTCTTTATTTTCGTCGGAAATATTTTTTGGCTCCGTATCGTCAGTTACATCTGACGCCATACCTTTTTTAAAGCTTTTAATACCTTTGGCAACATCTCCCATCAAACTAGAGATTTTACCTCGTCCAAATAATAAGACTACCAATATTACAACAACAGCAATTTGCCAAATTCCTATGCTCATAGAGACTTATAACCTTTTTATTATAAATTTAAAAGTTACTTTTTTGTTACTCTTTCTCTTCACTATCAAGAGTACTATTCAACATCTCATCAATATTAGAATAAATATCTTCTTTTTTTTCTTCCTGCTTTTCTTTATAAAACTTACCTGTTCCAAAAATAGCGCTATCAACACTTGATCTATCAATCATACCTGCTGCACCTAATTCATCGATATTTGGAAGATCTGATAGTTTTTGGATATTAAAATGACTTAAAAAATCATCAGTAGTTACATATTGAATAGGTCTACCAGGCACATCTTTTCTTCCCCCAGGTTTAACCCAATTTAGTTCCATTAAAATATCAAGTGTATTTGTTCCAAAAGCTACACCTCTTATCTCTTCAATTTCAGCTCTTGTTACTGGTTGGTGATAAACAATTATGGCTAAAGTTTCTACTGCCGCTCTGGATAATTTTTTTTCGACAGTTTTTTCTTGAGACATAAGGTTTGCTAATTTCGGAGATGTTCTAAAAGACCACTTATCTTTAATGCATACTAAATTTATTCCACGATTAGAGTATTCTTGTTGTAATTTTTCTAATGATTTTGAAACATTTATTTTTTTTGAAAGTTTGCTTTCAATAGTATCGACATCAAGTGGTTCAGCAGCAGCAAAAATTACTCCCTCTATTTCTTTTTCAATTTCAGTTAATTTTGAGGGAAACTTGACTACATTATCTTTATTAATTTTTTGTTTTTTAATCACTTACTTCCTTTACATAAATATCATCAAATAATTTTTCTTGTTTAATACAAAGATCGCCTTCTTTAGCAAGCTCAAGGGATCCAGCGAAAATTCCTGCTTTACCAGTTCTTTTGTATCTTGAGCCAGATTTAAAATTTGCAGGGATTAATTCATCAAGTTTTTTCCAGTCAGTTAGTTTTCCAAAAAAATCTTTTATAGTTTTAATTCCATCCTCAGCAGTAAATACTGGTAATTTTGGAATGTTCATTCTTTGAAAATCTTTAGTCATAATTATTGTTGAATAGGTTTTTAAAAGTTCAAATAAACTTAAATTATATTCAGTGCTGTAAATAGATCTAATATTTCCCTTCATTCCTCGTGTTCTTATTTCACGACCTAACCTTTTTCTCTTAAGCATTTGTTCTGAAAGTAAACGAATAAGTTCTAGTTTTTTGAGTTGTAATTTTAATTTTTCTGCCACTTCTTGAACTTTAAATTCTTCCTCTGGGGTTCCTGGTAATAATAACTTAGATTTTAAATAAGCAAGCCATGTTGCCATTAATAAATACTCCGAGGCTATTTCTAAATTAAAATCTTTTTCTTTTGTTATGTATTCATGAAATTGATCTGCTAGCTTTGTTATTGATATTTCTTCAAGATCAACTTTTTGAGCTTTCGCTAAATCTAAAAGAACATCTAATGGGCCGTTATAGTTATTTATATCAACATTAAACAAAGCAGAATCAGACACAGACATAACGAGATATTAACTTAAATTCTTATAAAATAGTGATGTTTTTTTGATAATAAAATTATTTACCAATGGTGAATTTTCAGCAACAACCTTCATTTCGTTGATATTACCATTACAATGTAAGGCTAGGTTGCATCCTGCGTCAAAGCTTTTAATTGTATTAGTAATTAGGTCATATTTTAAACTCTTCATCGATAAGTCATCAGAAATCAAAACATTTTTAAATCCTATTTTTTTTCGAATAATATTTATAATTTTTTTAGAATGAGTTGCAGTGTTATGTGGATCAATTTTTTTATAAATAATATGAGCAGTCATGGCGAATAAACTATCTTTATTTTTAAAAGGAAAGAAATCATTTTTAATAAGGTAATTAATGCTCTTATCTACAACTGGTGTAAAATTATGACTGTCTACCTTTGCAAGTCCATGACCTGGGATGTGCTTGATTACCGTGCCTATTGAGTTTTGGTTAAATAAATCAATACAAATATTACCTACCTTTGAAACAATTTTCTTATTTTCTGAGAAAGATCTATCACCAATAATATTACTCGATCCCTTAATTCTAAGATCCAATACGGGTAATGTATTAATATTTACACCTATTTGTTTTAAAAGATATGAAGATTTATCAATAAATAATCTATAAATAATATTAAATTTTCTTTTATCTTGAACATATAATTTTCCAAAATATTCGCCTGTCAAATTATCAAAGGTTATAATATTTTTTAACCTGTTCACTCTTCCTCCTTCTTGATCAATCAAAATAGGATAATGGGGATCTTTGAATAGTTTTCTGATGCTATGAGTTAATAATTTAGTCTGGTTTATAGATTTAATATTTCTTGAAAATAATATTATTCCCCAGGGTTTTTGTTTTTTTAAAAATTTTACTTCACGAGTTGTTAGTTTTAGTGATTTAATACCGGTAATAAATGCTTTTCTTTTACTTATCATTTTCTAGAAGTTTCCAGAAATTAAACTTTTTTTTCTTATCTTTATTTGTTTGTTTTACATACTCAATGATGTCTTGGGTATCATTTTCTAATACAGGTAAGTTCTCAGAATACAGTTTTATCTTCTCGTCATTATTTTTAAAGGAACGATAAGAATTTTTTAAATTTTCATCAGAAAAATAGTATCTGCCAGTAAAAAAAATAAATACCGAGATAACTATTATGAAAATTAAATATTTGATTTCTTTTAACATTACATTTTAGACGGAGTATCTACACCAACAATATCCATTCCAGATTTTATTACATTAGAAATAACTTTTAAGAATACTAACTTATCTAACGGAACTTCTTTTTGTTCATTTATAAAACGTTTATCTGGTTGTTGTTTTCCAAGATTCCAATATGAGTGAAATTCTGAGGCTAACTCATATAGATAGACAGGAATTCTGTGTGGCTCAAGTTTTGTACTTGATATATCAATACATTTTGGCCATTCAGACAATTTTTTTAAAATTTTAATTTCATCTTCAGAATATTCAAAATTAAAATTATTAGTTTCAATATTTTTATTTAAATCTTTATTAATGTGTCTAAATACAGATGAAATTCGTGCGTAACAATATTGTACGTAATATAATGGATTATCTTTTGACTTTTCTTTTACTGCATCAAAATCAAAATCAAGTTCTGCATCACTGCTTCTATTCAGCATAATAAATCGAGTAGCGTCTTTGCCAACTTCATCTATAAGATCGTCAACAGTAATATAGTCCCCTTTTCTTTTAGACATTTTAAAAGGTTTATTGTTTTTTATAAGTTTTACTAGCTGACTTATTTTACAAATTAATTTATCTTTCTCTCCTGAAAGGGCTTCGACCGATGATGAAATTCTTTTTATATATCCAGCATGATCTGCACCCAGTATATTAATCAGATAATCGAATTTTCTATCGACTTTATTTTTATGATAAGCAACATCGCTTGCAAAATATGTCCATGACCCATCAGATTTTTGAAGAGCACGATCTTTATCATCACCAAAATCTGTTGATTTAAACAATAATTGTTCACGTTCTACCCAAGTATTATTGTCCTCACCTTCTGGTGCTTTGATTTTACCCTTATAAACAAACTTATTTTTTTCTAAAAATTTAACAACATTTTCAACTTCTTTGTCTAAAACAATTTTTTTTTCACTTACAAAATTATCGTGATTTATACCAAGACTATTAAGATTGTTTTTAATTAGCAATAATGCTTGTTCAATTGATAGTTCAGTTAGTTTCTCACTAATTTCATCATAATTATCAAAATTCAAATTCGAGTTAGAAGATATATTTTTTGCAAAATCTATTAAATAATCACCAGGATATAAATCATCATTATCAGATGGAAAAGTTTCATTATGAGTTATTTCACGTATTCGAAAATATACTGATTTAGTAAAATTAATGATTTGATTGCCATAGTCATTTACATAATATTCTTTGGTAACTTTATGATTATTGAAGGTTAATATATTTGAAATAACATCACCAAGTATTGCCCCACGACAATGTCCTACGTGTAATGGTCCTGTTGGGTTTGCAGATACAAATTCCACAAGATAATTGTTCTTTTTTTCTTTTTGATTTATTCCAAAGGTTTCAGAATTTTCACTGATTTCTTTTGTAAAATTTGCCCAGAATGATTTCTTAAACTTTATGTTAATAAAACCAGGCTTAACAATAGTTATTGTTTCAATTAATTTATCTTTATCTTTTATTATAGGTACAAGTTGTTCTGCTAGTTCAATAGGTGATTTGTTATTAATTTTAGATAATACCATTGCAACATTTGTCGAGATATCACAATTAAATTTTGGTGGAGGTATTTCTGCATTTATTCCATTAAAATTATTAGGAGCAATTATTTTATTATCTTTTTGAAGTTCACTAAGTATTGATTTAATTTTTTCTAGATATGTATCAAAAATATTCATTTATTTGCATTATAAAGGTTGATTGCATAACGATCTGTCATACCTGAAATAAAGTCTGAGATAGCTCTATATTTATCTTTAGTAATTTGTTCTTTTGTAAGAAACTTTCTAGGCGAAGATTGGATTATCTTAAATAATTTTTTTATAATTTTTTTACCTCTTTGATTTTTTCTTAGAACAGATTTATTATCATACATATTAGATCTTAAAAATGATTTAATTTCTTGTTCCGAATTTTGAATATTTTTAGAGAAACAAACTATTAATTCTTTTGATTTTGCAATATCTTTGAGAGATTTTATTTTTAATCTCTTTAAATTTTTTTGTGTATTACTGATTAAGTCTTTTATCATTAAATCAATCGAATCTCTTACTATTTGATTAATTGCTATTTTATAATTTTTTTTATTTATCTTTTTTCTATAATTTACGTAAATATTTTTAAAAAAATTAATCTCACAAAGCTCCTCTAACTTAAAAAGATTTGCTTTAATTCCATCTTGAATATCATGATTATTATAAGCTATATCGTCTGAAATAGCTGAAATTTGTGCTTCTAATGAAGGGAAAGTATTAAATTTAATTTTATTTTTAAAAACTTTTGCTCCAATAAGTTTATTTATAGTAGTTAATTCATTAACTGGTCCATTATGTTTTAAAAGGCCCTCTAAAGTTTCAATTGTAAGATTTAAACCTTTAAATTTTAAATATTTATTTTCTAAAAACATAACAATTCTTAAAGTTTGTAGATTATGATCAAAACCACCATGATTAACCATACATTCATGCAAGGCATCCTCTCCAGCATGGCCAAAAGGTGTATGACCTAAATCATGAGCTAGACTTAAAGTTTCTGCTAGATCCTCATTTAGGTCTAAATATTTTGAGATCGATCTTGCTATTTGGGCAACTTCAATTGAATGAGTTATTCTGGTTCTAAAATGATCACCCTCAGTGTTCACAAAAACTTGGGTTTTATGCTTTAGTCTTCGAAACGAGGCACTATGGATAATTCTATCTCGGTCTCTTTGAAAAGGTGATCGATACTTAGAGTTAGATTCATTATTAAGTCTACCTTTACTTTTAAATACTCCCAACAAAGTGTCTTTTTTCATCCTTTAATTTAAATAATTAAGTATTATATTAGTAATATCAGTGTTCAGTCATGATTAAAGAAATTAAATTTACGGATAAAGCGTTAAAACAAATAGAAAATTTATTGTCTAAAAAAGACGAAGGTTCTTTTTTTAGAATCGCTATTAAAGGTGGTGGTTGTTCTGGTTTTCAATATGAATTTACTTTTGATAAATCAAAGCAAGCTGATGATCTTAATTATCAAAATATTTTAATTGATAAGGCATCTGCTGACTTATTAAAAGGATCTGAAGTTGATTATGTATCTGAATTAATTGGTGAGTCTTTTAAAATTTCCAACCCTCAAACAAAATCTTCTTGTGGGTGTGGAGTTTCATTCTCTCTTTAATGCTCATTTCATCGTGGAATGTTAATTCTGTTAGAGCAAGGATAGAAAATATCAAAAGCTATCTACTAAAATATAAACCTGATATTTTAATGATGCAGGAGATAAAAACTGAGGATATTAATTTCCCTTATGATGATTTTTCCTCAATGGATTATGAAAGTCATGTGTTTGGTCAAAAAAGCTATAACGGAGTAGCAATTATTTCAAAAAAAAAATTAACTAATATTAAAACAGATTTAATCAAAGACAAACTAAAGCAATCTAGAATTATTTCAGCTGAAGTTGAATATAACAAAAAAACTATTCAATTAATAAATATTTATACTCCAAATGGAAATCCTGTCGATACAGAAAAATACGATTATAAAAAAAATTGGATGGATCAATTAATTAAACAATTAAAATCATTGTCAAAGAAAAATTCTAACATAATTCTTGCTGGAGATTTTAATGTTATTCCTGCTGCAGAAGATGTTTATAATGCGAAAAGTTTTGAAGATGATGCTTTGTATCGGCTTGAAATTAGAAAAAAATTTAGAGAAATGTTAAATCTTGGATTTAGTGATGTTTACCGACATTTTAACGAAGATAAAGAAGGCTATACCTTTTGGGATTATATGAGAGGTGCATGGCAAAAAAATAATGGCATGAGAATTGATCACTTTTTAGTATCAAGCTCAATAATTGATAATATTAAAGGTATTAATATAAATAAAGATCCTCGTGGACGAGAAAAACCATCGGATCACACTCCAATTGAGATTAACTTAGCTTAAAGATTTAATTTTATTAACCAATTCCTCGTTAATATTTCTTGGGCCTTTATCCAATCTGTTTTTATGTCGTCTTTCACCTGGAAGTCTTACTTCTCCCATAGACTTCATTTTATCAAAAAATTCATCTGCATGTTTTTGCCAGTCTGTTCCTGATGTTTTATCTGGACTAATTGCTAAAATAAATTCACCACCACTTGGAGGGCCACCATCTTTGTTATCTTTGGCAGCTGTTTCAAAACTAAAATTATCACCAACTAATGCACCAGCTAATAATTCTACCATCATAGCAATTGCAGAACCTTTATAGCCACCGAAAGGAAGCAGCACGCCACCATCGGCTATTTGTCCTGGATCAGTAGTTTCTTTACCATCCTTTGTAAGTCCTGTTCCTAGTGGAACTTTGTGCCCTTCTCTTTTAGCAACTTGTACTTCTCCCATAGCCATTGAAGCAGTTGCCATATCATAAACGACAGGTGTCTTTCCAAGTCTAGGCCATGCAAATGAAATTGGATTTGTTCCAAAAAAAGGTTTAATTGCACCAGCAGGTGCAACAGCAGGCTTATATGAAGTGCATGCAAATGCAACTAAGCCATCTTCAGCTAATTTTTCGGTTTCAGGCCACATCGCAGCCATATGATGTGAATTATTTATTGCTAAGACAGCAACACCATTTTCTTTAGCAGCTTTACTTAATTCTGGTAAACTTTTATTTAATACCACAGGAGCTAAACAATTATTTCCTGCAACTTTAATTACAGATGGTGAAATTTTTTTAATCTCAGGTTTTCCTTTGCCATTTATTTTTCCGCTTTTTAATCCTGAAACATAAGCCGGCAATCTAAATAAACCATGAGAAAGTGAACCATCTCTTTCTGCATTTGTAATTAATTCTGAAAGGATTGATGCAGTATCATCATCACATCCATTTGCTAAGAGAGTTTTTTTTGCTAAATTATTAATTTCGTCTAGGGTTAATGAAACAGTGTTCATTATTTTGATTTACATTTCTTACATAAACCAAAAAATTCTAAATTATATTTACTGTATTTCATCCCCGATTCATCAGCAAAGTTTGATAAGTATTTTGACAGTTTAGTATTACTTATTTCAGAAACTTTTTCACAGCTTTCACATATTGAAAATGCTGTAGCCTTAGAAATTTGACAACTAGAATTCTGACATGCGATGAAAGCATTTCTACTTTCAATTTTATGGATTTTACCTATTTCAACTAATTTATCTAATGCTCTGTAAACTTGAAGAGGTGCATTAATACCTTTTTTCTGTACATTAAAAAGAATTGAATATGCTTTTAACGGCTCAGGAGATTTATCAATTAAATCAAAAATAATTTTTTGGTTTTTTGAAAGATTGTGTTGTTTTTCCATTTTTAAATTTCCACTTAGTTTTTTAATTTAATCGATTGTTTAATTTTAAACAAAGATAATATGAACAATATCAACGCCGCTGCAATAATTGAGGGTCCAGAAGATGTATTAAATTCTAAGGAAGAGTATAGTCCTAAGATAACTGATAATAAGCCACCAATTATCGAGAATAGAACCATTTTCTGAGGACTATCAGAGATATTTCTAGCCATTGCAGCAGGGATAATTAACATTCCTGTAATCAATAATAATCCAACCATTTTGATAGAAATAGCAATTACCGCTGCCATTAATATTGTGAAAATAGCTTTTGCTCTATCGGGGTTTAATCCCTCTGCCTCAGCTAATTCATAATTAACTGTTGAAGCAAGCAAAGCTTTCCAAATTAATTTAAGTACTATTAAAATTAAAGCTCCACCTGTCCAAATCACAAATAAATCATCGGTGGTTACTGCTAATATATCGCCAAATAATAAACCCATAATATCAAATCTTATAAATGTTAAGAAACCAATAACTACTAATCCAACTGCTAATGATGAATGTGCTAAAAGACCTAACAATGCATCACCAGGAAGATTAGTTTTTTTCTGAAGCTGAATTAATATTAGTGCAATAACTGATGAAATTAAAAATACTGAAATAGCGATGTTTAAATCAAATGTATAAGCCATTGTAACTCCAAGAAGAGCTGAGTGGGCAAGGGTATCTCCAAAATAAGACAATCTTCTCCACACAACAAAACATCCAAGTGGACCAGTAACAAATGCTATTCCAATACCTGCAACTAGTGCTCTTATAAAAAAATCATCAAACATTTAATTTTTCTTTATTTCCCCTTCATCAGAATGAACATGATCGTGTTTATGCTCGTATGTTGTTAAAATTTGAGAAGCTTTTTCACCAAACAAAGCTTTATATTCATTATTTTTTGCTACATCTATTGGTGAACCAGAACAACAAACGTGCCCGTTTAAACAAACTACGTGATCAGTTGCTGTCATCACCATATGCAGATCATGAGAAATTAATAATATCCCGCAATTTAAAGTATCAGATATTTTTTTAATTAATTCATACAAAGCAATCTCACCTGTATAATCTACTCCCTGTACTGGTTCATCTAACACTAATAACTCTGGTTTTTTAGAAATTGCTCTTGCAATTAAAACTCTTTGAAATTCTCCACCAGATAAACTACCTAAATTTTTATTTTTAAGATGAATTACACCTGTTAGTGATAATGCTTCATCAATAGCACTATCTTCTATAGTTTCTGTTAAAAGCATAAAATCATAAACTCTTATGGGTAAAGTCCAATCAATTGAAATTTTTTGAGGAACATATCCAACTTTGGTTGTATATTTTTCAACACTGCCCTCAATATTTTTATAAATTCCTAAAGCAATTTTAGCAGTGGTACTTTTACCAGAACCATTTGGACCAATGAGGGTTACGATTTTACCCTTTTCAACCGTAAGAGAAACACCTTCCACTAACCATTTTTTGCTTTGGCGAAAACCAGCATTATTTAATTTAACTAAAATATTATTATTAGAATTCATTTAACCCTTGACTTGTAAATGTTATATTATTACATAGTGTTATATTATAACAATCAATAAATACTATATTTATGAAAAACCTAAAAAAACTTCCAATAATCATATCAATTTTATCTTTATTTACTTTTTTTCTACCAGCCAATGCTGATATTAAAGTAGTTGCCTCGATTAAACCAATACATTCGTTAGCTAGTTACCTTATGAACGGAGTGGCTAAACCTGATTTAATTGTGGATGGATATGCATCTCCGCACGGATTTGCAATGAAACCATCTCATGCAAAAATGTTACAGAATGCTGATTTAATTTTTTGGGTTGGTGAAGATTTAGAAAGTTTCCTTGAAAAACCATTAGGATCAATTGCTAAGAAAGCTGAAAAAATTGAATTAATGCAAGTTAAGGGTCTTCAAATTTTAAAGTTTAGAGAAAGAAATATTTTTGATGATCACGACGATCATGGACATGATGATCATGGTAAAAAAGACGATCATGATGATCACGACCACGACTCACATGCTAAGAAGGATGATCACGATGATCATGGACATGACGATCACGGTAAAAAAGAAGATCACGATGATCACGACCATGACTCACATGCTAAAAAGGATGGTCATGATGATCATGATGGACATGACGATCATGAAGGACATGCACATGGTGAATTTGATCCACACATTTGGTTAGATCCAATTAATGCAAAGGTAATTTTGTTTGAAATGTCTAAGCACTTAATTGAAAATGATCCTAAAAATGAGAAAATTTATAGAGATAATTTAAGCAAAGGTTACAAAGAAATTGATAAACTTACTAAAGATGTTTCATCTGAATTAAGTAATAGTGTTGCTTCAATTGTTTTTCATGATGCTTATCAATATTTTGAAAAAAGATTTGGTGTAAATATATTAGGTGCGTTTACAGTTAATACAGATGTAATGCCTGGAGCTGAACAATTAGCAGAAATTAGAGAAGTAATCGAACACGATAAAGTTGCATGTGTATTTTCAGAACCACAGTTTAATCCTGATATTATTAAAGCTGTAGCAAAAGATATGAATATAAAAACTGGCGTAGTTGATCCACTAGGAGCAACATTAAATCCAGGTAAAGATTTATATTTTTCTTTGATTAAAAATATGTCAGCATCATTTAAAGGTTGCTAATACTGCTTCATATTTCTATATTAAACACTTTAGGAATATTAATTAAAGCAATAAGATAAATATAATTTAGTATTTTTTGGCCTGCAAAAAAAAGTAGCTCTAGATAAATGAAAATTGAATATTATTTTAGTATCTTGTCTCCCTTTGCCTATCTGGGGGCTGATAGGTTTACAAAAATAGTAAGTAAATATAATTTAGAGGTTATAGAAAAACCACTTGATTTAGTTGGTGAAATTTTTCCAAATACTGGAGGATTGCCAGTTCCCAAAAGACACCCTGCTAGACAAAAGTACAGACTTTTAGAAATGGAGAGAATTTCAAGTAAATTAGGTTTACCAATTATTAAACAGCCAAAGTTTTTTCCACCAAAAGATCCACATTTAGCAGCAAAATTTTTAATAGCCTCAAATAAAACGGGAAATAGACTTCATTTTGGAAATGAATGTTTAAAATATTTGTGGTCGATGGATAAAGATATTTCAGATCACACTATACTTCAGGAAATTTGTGAAAAATTAAATTTAAATTTTGAAGAGATGAAGAAATTAGCTTTAACCGATGATGTAAACTTGGAGTATCAAAAGAATTCAAAAGATGCAGTTGATAACGACGTATTTGGTTCTCCTTCTTATGTCTTAAATAATGAGATTTTTTGGGGTCAAGATCGATTAGATTATCTTGAAGATGCATTAAAAAAGTAATTTAAAATTGCAAATATCATATATCTTTATTTTTACTTTGATTAAAAATATGACAGATCCATTTAAAGGTTGCTAATATTATCTCATATTTCTATATTAATTGGAGTAAGGATTATTAATGTTATTTTTTTTATTAAAAGTTGTTGGTGCAGGTATTATAATTGCTTTTGCAAGCTGGTTAGCTGGTCAAAATCCAAAATTAGCTGGATTTATTATAGCCTTACCTTTGGTTTCCTTGATTGCAATCCTATTCTCGTATTATGAGCATAATGATACAGAGAAGACAATCATGTTTACAAAAAGTATTTTTATAGCAGTGCCTGCTAGCTATTTATTCTTCTTACCATTCTTTTTTGCAAAATCTCTAAATATGAATTTTACAATAATTTACATCTCTGGCCTATTATTGTTGGTAGTTGGCTATTTTATACATAAGTACATAGTAAATTTCATTTAAAAGAGTAATTTTAATAAATCTTTAACATAAAAGTCATAAACAATAAGAAAGGATAATTATGTTTATAAAAAAATATCTAAAATGGATTAGTACAGCTCTTGTTTTAACAGGAATATTATTAACTAATTTAAATATCTATCCTATCAATATTTACTTCCACGGTTTAGGAGTTGTTGGATGGACTATCGCTGGATTCGTTAGCAAAGACAAAGCGATACTTACTAACTTTGGATTACAAATTCCATTGTTCTTAGTAGGGATTTATAAAATAATTATTTAAATTAAAGAATAACCCGCGGCTCTAACTGTTCGAATTAACTCTTTTTTACCTTCAATATTGATTGATTGTCTTAGTCTTCTAATATGAACGTCAATAGTTCTGCTCTCTACATTCACATTATTAGGCCAAACTGTTTCTAAAATTTGATCCCGAGAATAAACTCTTTTGGGATTTGTTAAGAAAAATTCTAATAATCTAAATTCTGTAGGGCCAAGTTGAATTTCTTTATCTGATCTAAAAACTCTTTTTTCTGTTCTATCTAATTTTAAATCTTCAAATATTAATTCATTTGCAACAACTTTAGGATCAGATCTTCTTAGAACAGCTTTTATTCGAGCAGATAGCTCATTAAAACTGAATGGTTTTGTGACATAATCATCTACACCACTTTCAAGACCTTTTATCTTGTCTTCTTCCTCTCCTTTGGCTGTAAGCATAATGATAGGAAGGCTCTTAAAATTACTATCTCTTCTAATATTTTTACAGATATCTATCCCTGATAAATCCGGTAGCATCCAATCTAATAAGAGTAGATTAGGTTCAAATTTTTTTAGTTCTTTTAAACCTTCATTTCCATTTAATGATGAGGAGACAACAAAACCCTCTTTTTCTAAATTATGTTGGATTAATTGAACTATTGAAGCTTCATCTTCAATAATAAAAATTTTTCCTTTCATCAAATTATTCTTGGATTACTTTACCCTTTGGTCTACTACCTTTTAGATATTCACCCTTTACTAAATAACATACTGTTTCAGCAATATTCGTTATATGATCGCCTGCTCTTTCCAAATTTTTTGTAGCAAAAATTAAATGTGTAGAAAAATCTAAGTTTTTTTTATCTTTAGATAAAAAGTCAATTACACTTTCCATTGCAATATAAGTTAAGTCATCAACTTGTTCATCTTTTTCCCAGACTTCTTTAGCTTTATCAAAGTTTTTGTTTACATAGCTATCAAGAACATCGTTTAGTTGTTTCATAACTAGTTCTCCTAGTCTTTTTAAATTTCCCAATAATTCATCTGGCAAATCTAGTGGTAAAGGCTTAACTTTTTTTGCATTACTTTTTGATAGATCCCCTATTCTTTCTAAATCTTGTGAAATTTTTAATGAACTTATGGTCTCTCTTAAATCAATTGCCATAGGTGCTCTTTTAACCAGTAAATTCATTATTTGAGTATCTATTTTAGATCTAAATTTATTAATTTCTTCATCACTTTTAATGATTTTATCAATTGAGTCCTTATCAACTTTAATTACAGCATCCATTGCGTCACTCAATTGAGACTCGGTTAAACTTCCCATTTTTATTAAAGAGTCTTTAAGAAATTGTAGCTCTTCTTCGTATGACTTTACTGTATGTTCATTGCTCATAATTTATCCAAATCTACCTGTAATATAGTCTTGTGTCATTTTATTGTCAGGATTTTTAAAAATTTTCTCAGTTTTTCCAACTTCAATTAACTTTCCTAGGTGAAAAAACCCAGTTTTTTGTGAAACACGTACAGCCTGAGCCATTGAGTGTGTCACTATTACAATCGTATAAGTTTTTTTTAATTCATCAATTAATTCTTCAATTTTTGCAGTAGCAATTGGGTCTAATGCTGAACATGGTTCATCCATTAAGATCACTTCAGGATTAACAGATATAGCTCTCGCTATACAAAGTCTTTGTTGCTGTCCTCCTGATAAACTTGTGCCTGGTTCATCTAGTCTATCTTTAACTTCTTCCCATAAAGCAGATTTTTTTAAACTGTTCTCAACAATTTGATCTAGTTCGCTTTTGGTTTCGCCTTTTCCATGAATTTTAGGACCATACGAAATATTATCATATATACTTTTTGGAAAAGGATTTGGCTTTTGAAAAACCATTCCAACTCTTTCTCGTAATGAGACAACATCCAGATCTTTATCATTAATATTAATACCATCCATTTCAATATTTCCAGTAACTTTACAAATATCAATAACATCATTCATTCTATTAATGCATCTTATGAAAGTTGATTTACCACATCCAGATGGACCAATTAAAGCAGTCACTTCTTTTTCATTTAAATCTAAATTAACATCAAACAATGCTTGTTTATCACCATAATAAACATTTAAATTTTTTGATTTTATCTTAACATTACTCATTTAATTCCATCGTTTTTCGAATTTTTGTCTTAAGTATACTGCAATAAAATTCATTACAATTAAAAAGCTTAAGAGCATCATAATAGTTGCTGAAGTTTTCTCAACAAAGCCTCTTTCTGCGGACTCTGACCATAAATATACTTGAACAGGTAAAGAAGATGATGGATCAATTGGACTTGACGGTATGTCAACAACAAATGCAACCATTCCAATTAATATAAGTGGTGCAGTTTCGCCTAATGCTTGCGCTAATCCAATTATAGTTCCTGATAAAGTGCCAGGTAGTGCTAACGGTACTACATGGTGAAAAACAGATTGAAATTTAGATGCACCAACTGCTAAAGCGCCCTCTCTTATTGAAGGTGGAACAGCTTTTAATGAAGCTCTACATGGAATAATAATTCTTGGTAAAGTCATTAACGCTAAAGTTATTCCAGCAACTAATGGTGTTGATCTCGGTAATTGGATAGTTGCAAGCAAAATTTGTAAAGCAAGTAAACCGTAAACAATAGATGGCACTGCTGCTAAATTATTTATATTAATTTCAATAAAATCTGTAATTTTATTTTTTGGAGCGAACTCTTCCAAGTAAATCGACGCTAGAACAGCCACTGGAAAAGCTAATAATAAACAAATTAAAATACTATAAAATGATCCAACTAAAGCTCCACCTATACCTGCTAGTTCTGGATCTCTAGAGTCACCATTGTTAAAAAAATAATTGTTAAAATTTTTACTTATCTTTTTATTTTCAACAAAATAATCGTAAATAACTAATTGAAAATCAGAAATTCTTCTTCTTTCTTCGGGTAAATCTCTTGGATAATTACCTTTATGTAATTGATCAATGTCATCAGAGGCTGTTAAATCTAATGTAATTGTTTTACCTATTAATTTATTATCATTTAAAAAAGCTTTTTTAATCTCAATTTCAGCATCACCACTAAATAGTTTTAATAATTCATCTTCCTCATCTCTATTTTTTGCTGGATAAGCCTTAATTAAATTTTCAATCATAATATCGTAAAAATCAGCTTCCATTATTTCTTCTTGGGATGCACCATTTTGAATTTCTAGTAATTCCTGATCAAAGAAAACTTCAGTGGTAATTATTGTTTTTTTAAAGGCTGAACTTCCTTTTGAGAAAATATTTTGAACTAGAATAACAACAAACAACAAAGCAACAAAGATAGATGTTAATCCGTAAAATCTAAATCTTTTTTCTGCTCGGTGTCTTTTTTTTAATCTTTCTTCTTTAGTCATACTTCTCTCTATATTTTTTGACTGCTCTTTGAGCGATATAATTCAATATTAATGTTGCTATAAATAATGTAAGTCCTAAAGCAAAAGCAGATTGAGTTTTCGGACTATCAAATTCTTGGTCACCAACAAGTATCATTACAATTTGAGTTGTGATTGTTGTAGTAGACTCTAAAGGGTTAATTGTAAGATTTGCAGCAAGGCCAGCTGCCATAACAACTATCATTGTTTCACCTATCGCTCTTGACACTGCTAATAGAACTGATCCTATTATCCCTGGAAGAGCTGCAGGTATTACGACTTGTTTAATTGTTTCTGATTTAGTGGCTCCTACAGCATATGAACCGTCTCTTAATGATTGTGGTACAGAATTAATTACGTCATCAGATAAAGATGAAACATAAGGAATAATCATTATTCCCATAATTAATCCTGCAGCTAAAGCACTTTCAGATGAAACAGTTAATCCTAAATTTTCACCTACTTGTCTAAAAAAAGGTCCAACAGTTAATGCAGCAAAGAAACCATAAACTACAGTTGGTATTCCTGCTAAAATTTCAATAATTGGTTTTGAAATTCTTCTTACTTTAATTGAAGCATATTCAGCCATGTAAATTCCTGAAAATAGACCAATAGGAACAGCTACCAACATTGCAATAAAAGCTATGAAAGATGTACCTGCAATTAATGGAATAAAGCCAAAAGCGTCTTTTAACTCTTCAAATTCAGCTGCAGTTATTGATGAGGCATCTCTAACGAAGGCTCTTTGTGGACTCCAATTTGTACCAAATAGATAATCAAAAATATTAATGACTGAAAAAAACTTTATACTTTCAAAAAGTAGTGAAAATATTATTCCGAGAGTGGTTAAAATAGCTATTAAAGAAGATACAAACAATAAACCCTTTAAAATAACTTCCACATCGTCTCTAGCTTTATTGTTATTTTTTATTTTTTTTAAAGAGTAAATAACTGAGGCTATAATTATTCCAAAAATTAAAACTACTTTTGAATTTGTAAAAAGATTTATAAATTTTGCATAAGCAAGAGCACTTTCTTTCAATATACTGTCTATATCTCCAAAATAAGTACCTAAATGAATAGCCTTAATTTTTTCATATATTAAATTTGCTTCATTTTTATCACTAAAAATTGCACCTTGATTTGCAGCTGTTTCAATAATTATAGATTTAATGATTACGGGTTCAAATAATGACCAGACCAATAAAAATACTAATGCTGGTATTGAACACCACAAAACAAGATAGTATCCATAAAATTTTGGTAGAGCATTTAATTTGATATTATCTTTGATAGAAATGGTTTTAGTTTTTGATTTTCCATAGAAGAACAAAGAGACAGAAAATATAGTGATTAAAAATATTAGAACGATGTTCATTCGCCCTGAGTGATATATTCTTAATGTTACAGAAATATTACAAATTAAATCTAAGATTGAATAAACAAAAAAGGCCAGTTATTACTGGCCTTTTTTTGGGGATAAATGAAAATTATTTTAACTTAATTGTATTCAGATCTACTGCAGCTGTTCTAGTAACTTTGTATTTATCTGAAGCTAAAGGAACAAGTCCTATTTCAGCTAAATAACCTCTGTTACTCATTGCTTTTTTCGAAGTAAATTCTTTAAGAAACTCTTTAATGCCTGGAATTACTCCAATGTGAGCTTTTTTTACATAAAAGAACAATGGTCTTGCAATTGGATAAGAATAATCTTGGATACCTTCTAATGATGGCTGAACACCATTAATAGATGATGCTTTGATTTTATCTTTGTTAGCAACTAAGTAACTATAACCAAAAAAACCATATGCATCAGGATTAGATGAAAGTTTTTGTACAATTAAAGTATCATTTTCACCAGCTTCAACAGCATATCCGTCTTCTCTAATTTTAGCACATTCCTTTTTAGCTTTTTTACCTTCAGCATCATAAAGAGATTTAGCTGTTTTAGTGCATCCTTTAACCATAACTAATGAATTCCATGCATCTCTAGTACCTGATGTTGGAGGTGCAACTAATATTTCAATCTTTTTATTTGGAAGACTAGCATCTATATCACTCCAATTTTTATATGGATTTTCAACAAGTTTTCCATCAATGTCTACTTTAGATGCTAAAGCTCTCCATAATTGTTCTTTTGTGAAGTCTGCATCTGGAGCATTCACTGAGTGTGCAAATGAAATACCATCATTACCTATTACTATTTCAATAATTTCAGCAACTCCATTTTTCTCACATAGAGCTTTTTCTTTTGTTTTAATTGCTCTTGATGCATTTGTTATATCAGGATGATTTACTCCTACACCTGCGCAGAACAATTTCATTCCTCCACCAGTTCCTGTACTTTCGATTACTGGTGTCTTGAATTTTGCACCTTTACCAAACTTTTCAGCTACAACTGTAGCATATGGGTAAACAGTAGAAGAACCTACAATTTTTATTTGATCTCTTGCGTAACTTGTTGTTGTAAAACTAAGTACTAAAAGAAACCCTAATAAAATTTTTACTAATCTATTCATATTTCTCCTTTTTTAGATTCGTTATGCATGAATAAATAAATCTGAATCTTAAATATTTTATTAAAGGAAAGTTAAAGTTTTGTTACAAAGGCTAACTTTTTAGTTGAATTAAATTGAATTAAATTTCAAATCTATAGTAGTTCCTTGGTTTTCCTCACTATTAATAATCATTTCGCCTCTATGTTGAGAAACAAGATGTTTAACAATAGCTAGTCCTAACCCTGTTCCACCAACACTCCGACTTTTACTAGGATCAACAGTGAAAAATCTTTCAGTGATTCTATGAATAAATTCCTTAGGAATTCCTATTCCTTGATCTGATATAGAGACAATATTTAAATCACCCTCTTTTTTCGTAGCAATTTTAATTTCTTTGCCCTTCTCACTATATTTAATTGAATTATCAATAAGGTTAGTAAAAATTTCTATTAATTTATCCCGATCACCAATAATTTTGAAATTCTCAGTTTTTTGCAGATTTAAATTGATGTTATTTTTTTTAACAATGTTTTCATAAGTCTTAATCACGTAACTAAGCACCTCTATTAAATCTATTTCGTGTGTAGGCCTTATATGCTCCTGTAGCTCAATTTTTGATAGTGATAACAAATCTCTTATTAAATTTTCCATTCTTTCAGATTGAGAGCTCATTACTGGTAATAAATTAGTAACTTCAGAGTTCTTTTTTAAATCTGCATTATTTTCAAATGTCTCAAGTCCCATCTTAATAGATTGCAAAGGGGTTCTAAGTTCGTGGGAAACATTTGCAACAAAGTCTGATTTTAATTGTTGAAATTTATGAAATTCAGTTAAATCTCTCATAAAAAGCAAACAAGATGGCTCATCAAAGAATAAATTATGATTATCTTGGTAAATTGTTACATTCATTCTAAGAACTGAGGGGTTTCGTAATTCTATTTCAAGATCATTAGAATTTTCTCCATTGAAAGCTTTCTCAATTGAACTTAACAAATCGGGATTTCTTAAAAAGCCACTTATATTTTCATTCAATTTTGTTTGAAATCTTTTACTTGCTGAACTATTACTAAATATTATTTCCTTGGATTTGTTTAAAATTATAATTCCTTCTGGAATGTAATTTAAAAGGTTATAAATAGTCTCTCTATATTTTTTATTCTCATTTTCCTCTTTATTGATCTCTTCTTTTTTTTCTTCTGTATTAATTCCTAAAACTCTCTCCTTCTTCAATAGAAAGAATAACAAAATAGCTATTATAATTAACAAAACATATGTTAATAATTCCATAAACTATTTTACTCTTCCGTATATATCCTGAAATCTTACAATATCTGTTTCTTTTAAAATCGAGCCTACTTGAGCTTCAATTATTTTAACTGGTTTTTTATAGGGATTTTCTATTCTATGGATTGCACCTAATGGAATAAAAATAGTTTCATCAGGTTTCATTGTAAAATATTTCTTATTCAAAGTAATTTTAGGTTTACCATGGGTAACAACCCAGTGCTCAGCTCTATGATGATGTTTCTGAAGACTTAATATACCTTTGGGTTTTACATATAATTCTTTAATCAAGAACTCTTTACCATTGAATAAATTAACATAACTACCCCATGGTCTGTGGAATACATTCTTCTTTTTAAAATAATGTCTTTTATTTCGTCCATACATCTTACAGATTTCTTTCCAGGACCCTAAATCAGACCAAGGAATATCTAATTTAATAGCATTTATATCTTTGGTTTTTTCTAATATTGCATAGTCAAAAGACTTTGCTGTTGCTTTAGTAAATGCTTGTTTGTTTAAATAGTACACATTACTTTTATATTTTGCTTTTGTTACAGCTTTGTTACAATTTCTATATATATTTGGTTGGTATTTCTTAAAATTATTAATAATTGAGTCCTTTCTCAAATAAAACATTCCAGAATTCCAATAACCTTTTTTACTAATTATTTGTTTAGCTTTGGCCTGTTTGGGCTTTTCGATAAATTTAGTTACTTTAGTATTTTTTGTTAAAAAATAACCAAATTCACTGGAAGGCATCGTAGGTCTAATTCCAAAGATAAAGATATTATTATGAGTAAGTTTCTTTTGATTTTTTTTAATAGCTTTATTAAATAACCCTACCTCCTCTATCAAATGATCAGCGGCCAAGAACATTAAAGGTTGTTCATTTGGAATATCTTTAATTAATGCCGTACTTAAAATAGCTGGTGCTGTGTTTCTTTTAGCTGGCTCTAAAACTATCTTGAATTTTTTTATTTTATGTTTTTTTAAATGTTGTTTAACTTGTCTTAAATACTTTGCATTTGTACTTATAATGGGTGCATCAAATATAGATGCTTTTGTTCTCTCTAATGTTTTTCCAATTAATGTCCAATTACCAAAATCAATAAACTGTTTTGCTTGATGATTTTTAGAATTTGGCCAAAGTCGAGTTCCAGCACCTCCACACAAAATGACTGGACGAATTTTCATTAAATCTCTGAATAATCCTTAACTTCTTTTTTCTTACCTGGGTGTGTTGGTGCACCTAAAAACGCTGGACCAACAGTTTGAGCATATTTCCATAAAGTACCAGATCCAAAATCAGATTTTCTAGCTCTCCATTTTCTTTTTCTAGAAACTAATTCTTTTTTAGAAAGTCTGACATTGATAGTTCCTTTTTTGGCATCGATATCAATGATATCTCCATTACGTAAAAGGCCTATAGGACCTCCTAGGGCAGCCTCAGGGCCAACATGACCCACACAGAAGCCTCTGGTAGCTCCAGAGAACCTTCCATCAGTTATAAGAGCTACTTTCTCCCCTTTGCCCTGGCCGTAGATTGCACCTGTTGTAGATAACATTTCTCTCATACCGGGACCCCCTACTGGTCCTTCATATCTAATTATAATTACATCACCATCATTATACTTTTTGCTTTGAACAGCTTTCATTGCACTTTCTTCATTGTCAAAGCATCTTGCTTTACCAGTAAATTGTAATTTTGCTAATCCAGCAACTTTTACTATCGCTCCATCTGGAGCTAAGTTTCCTTTTAAACCAACAACCCCTCCTGTAGGTGATAATGGATCTTTATAAGATCTCATTACTTTTTGTTTAGGATTAAATTTAATACTTTTTAAATTTTCTTTCATAGTTTTTCCAGTAACAGTCATACAATCACCATGAATATAGCCACCTTCATACAAAGTTTTTAATAACATCGGCACACCACCTGCTAACCACATATCTTTTGCAACATATTTTCCACCTGGTTTTAAATCAGCTAGATACGGAGTTCTTTTAAAAATTTTAGCAACATCCATTAAATCAAATTTAATTCCTGCTTCGTTTGCAATCGCTGGTAAATGTAATCCTGCATTAGTAGAGCCCCCTGTTGCAGCAACAATTGTTGCAGCGTTTTCTAATGCTTTTCTGGTTACAATATCTCTTGGCTTAATTTGTTTTTTTAAAAGTTGCATAACCATTTTACCACTTTCTTTTGCATACTTATCTCTTTCTTCATAAGGAGCTGGAGTTCCTGCTGAATATGGTAATGCTAATCCAATAGCCTCTGATACACAGGCCATAGTATTTGCAGTAAATTGACCTCCACAAGCACCTGCACTAGGACAAGCAACTAACTCTAATTTTCTTAATTCTTCAGCTGTCATTTTACCTGATGAATGTTTTCCAACAGCTTCAAATACATCAACAACTGTTACGTCTTTACCTTTATATTTTCCTGGAAGAATTGAACCTCCATAAATAAAAACACTTGGAACATTTAATCTAACCATTGACATCATTAAGCCTGGTAAAGATTTATCACATCCTGCAATACCAACTAATGCATCATAACAATGTCCTCTTACAGTTAACTCCGCTGAGTCTGCAATAACTTCTCTTGAGATCAAGGAAGATTTCATTCCTTCATGACCCATGGCAATTCCATCAGTGACAGTGATAGTGCAAAATTCTCTTGGAGTTCCTCCATTTGATCTAACACCTTTTTTAACCGATTGTGCCTGTCTCATTAATGCTATGTTACAAGGAGCAGCCTCATTCCATGTTGAAACCACGCCAATAAAGGGTTTTGCCACATCTTTCTCAGTTTCACCCATAGCATAATAAAATGATCTATGTGGAGCTCTATCTGCTCCTAATGATGTATGTCTGCTTGGAAGTTTCTTCTTGTTAAATTTTGTCATTATATACCCTTTATTGTTATTGATATCTTATCAACATCGTTCTTTAAATTATTATAATTAGTTTTTTCTTGTTCAACAATGTCTTTTGGTGCCCTATCTACAAAACTTTTATTTTCTAGTCTTTGAGATATCTTATGCATCTCTTGTTCTAATCGTTCTTGTTTGCTAGTTAAATTTTCTTTTATTAGCTTTAAATCAACATCTTTATCAAAATAGATCTTAAATAAATCACCTGCTACAACCATTGTTGCTGCGGGTTTATCTAAATCATCACTAAGGATATTGTTTATTCGACCTAATTTTTTAAGAATTATTTCATTTGAGCTAATAAATTGCTTTTGATCTTTGTTAATATTGTTAATTGAGATGTCTATAAATGAACCAGGGCTTACATTTAGCTCATTTTTAAAGGATCTAAGCTCAGATATAATATTAATTATATTTTCTACCTGATCTGTGTGTGAATCTTTAGTTGATTTTGCAGATATCCAATTTTTAAACATAAGAAAGTCATTGCCCTTATTATCAAATTTATTTTTAAGCCAAATTTCTTCAGTAACAAAGGGGATAAATGGATGTAATAAAACTAGTATTTGTTTAAATACGTAGGTTGAAACTCTCCTGACCTCTTCTTTAGCGTCCTTATCATCTTCTGAAAAAAGAATTGTTTTAGAAAGCTCTAAGTACCAATCACAATAAGAATGCCATGTAAATTGATAAGCATTTTTTGCAGCTTCATCAAATCTATAATCTTCTAAGTTTTTAACTATTTTATTAGTAGTTTCTGCTAACTCAGAATATATCCATTTATTAATATTAACTTTTAAATCTGGAATTTGATCTGTATTTTTAAAATCACATTCATTGGTAATTAAAAAATTATTAGCATTCCATAGTTTATTTAAAAAGTTTCTATAACCTTTAACTCTATCTTCAGAAAGTTTAACATCAGTCCCTGGTGAAGCCATTGATAGAAGCGTAAATCTTAAAGCGTCAGCACTATATTTTTCAATTAAATCTAAAGGATCAATAACATTTCCTTTTGATTTAGACATTTTTTGTCCTTTTTCATCTCTAACTAAAGCATGAACATAAATATCTTTAAAAGGTTCTTTGTTTAAAAATTCTGTTCCAAACATAATCATTCTTGCAACCCAAAAGAAAATAATATCAAAACCCGTTACTAATACTGAAGTTGGATAAAACTTCTCAACAAATTTTTTATCATCAGGCCATCCAAGTGTTGCAAATGGCCAAAGACCAGAAGAAAACCATGTATCTAAAACATCAGGATCTCTATTTAATTCAACATCTTTACCATAATGTTTGTTAGCTAATAGTTTTGCTTCATCTTCATTGTTTGCAACAAAAATTTTATCATCAGGTCCATACCAAGCAGGTATTTGATGTCCCCACCAAAGTTGTCTTGAAATACACCATGGCTCAATATTATTCATCCACTGAAAATATGTTTTTGACCAATTCTCAGGAAAGAAATTTGTTTTCTTTGAATTTACAACTTCTTTAGCTTTAACTGATAATTTACCTGCATCAGCAAACCATTGTTCTGTTAGGAAAGGTTCAATTATTGAATTGGATCTATCTCCGTAAGGAACTTTATTTTTAATATTCTCTTCTTTTACAAAAAATTCTTTTTCTTTAAGCTCTTTTAAAATTTGTTTTCTTGCTTCAGAGCGGTCAAGACCTATGTAATGTTTTGGAGCGTTTTCATTTATTTTCCCTGCTTCAGTAAAGATATTTATAATTTCAAGATTATTTCTTTGACCTACATCATAATCATTAAAGTCATGCGCTGGAGTTATTTTTAAAGCACCTGTTCCTTGTTCAGGATCTGCATAATCATCTTCTATAATTTTTATTTTTCTTCCAACAATTGGGATTGTAACAGTTTTACCAACATAGGATTTAAAACGATCATCTTTTGGATTAACAGCTATAGCAGTGTCACCCAACATTGTTTCAGGCCTTGTGGTTGCAATTGTTATAAATTGATCCGTTCCATCAATTGGATATTTAATATAATAAATTTTTGAATTTACTTCTCTTTGATCAACTTCTAAATCTGAAATAGCTGTTTTTAAAACAGTATCCCAATTTACTAATTTTTTATCCTTATAAATTAAACCTTTATTATATAGATCAACAAAAACCTTTATTACTGATTTTGATAAATTTTCATCCATCGTGAAGGCATTTCTGGACCAATCACAGGAACAACCAAGTTTTTTCAATTGATTAATAATAATATCACCGTACTGGTCTTTCCACTCCCATACTTTTTCAGTGAATTTTTCTCTACCAATTTCATTTTTATCAATTTTTTCAGAGCTAAGTTTTTTCTCAACTAAAGCTTGCGTAGCAATTCCTGCATGATCGGTTCCTGGTTGCCATAAGGTCTCATAATTATTCATTCGATGATAACGAACTAATAAATCTTGAATAGAATTATTCAGAGCATGACCCATATGAAGACTGCCAGTTACATTTGGAGGAGGTATTACTATAGAAAATTTTTTAGAATTTTCTTTAGGTTTAAAAAGACCATTTTTTTCCCAATAAGAATAAATTCTATCTTCAACATCAGAATGTATATATTTATCGTTACTCATGGATTTTAAAGTTTATAATTTAATAATCCAAATTAACAATAATCAATTTATATCGTTATTTAATAGACTAATGAAAAATATTTAATATAAAAAGGCATCTGTAGCTATAAGTCAAAAAATAAGATGGCAACGTGGCGGAATGGTTACGCAGAGGATTGCAAATCCTTGTATCCCGGTTCGATTCCGGGCGTTGCCTCCAAAATAGATCTTGTTTTAGTTATAAAAAAAAGTAAGTTGCTTTTTACATTCCTCGGTAGCTCAGTTGGTAGAGCAGTTGACTGTTAATCAATTGGTCGCAGGTTCGAGTCCTGCCCGAGGAGCCAAAAAAGTTTCAGATTAAAAAAATAAAATAAAAAATTATAAAATTTATTTACGAGTCTTAACTAAATTATATTTCAGCCAGTCTTTGTAATTCCAACTGATGAAATATGTAAGGATTTATTAAATTTTAATTTTTGGTCAGCTGTCAACTCAGAATATAATTTTGTTAAAAAATTATAATTCACATTCATATGACCTTCTTGAGATTTTTCTAAATTAATTAAATATTCTGAAAAATCTTCAAAAAAATAATTTATTGGAACCTTTAAATAATTTGATAATTGTAATAACCTAATTGAACTTACTCCGTTAGTACCTTTTTCGTATTTTTGAATTTGTTGAAATGTCACGTTGATTGCTTTGGCCACCTTAGTCTGTGTCAAACCTAAAGCTAATCTTCTTAGCTTAAGCTTGTTGCCTAAGTGTTTGTTGAAATTATCTTCCATTAAGACCCCTCTTAATTAAATTTTAAAGTCTCATTCAACAGAATATTTATATTCCCTGCAACAGAAAAATTTTTATATTTTACTGTAATTTTATAAGATTTTAAAAGCTGTCAAGCATAAGTTACTAATAAAAACATATATTAAGCTTGATTTATCAGATGAAAGATTAGTCTAGTATTTATGTTTTTTATAAAATTTGACTTAAAAATAGCTTAGTTCTCTCATTTTTAGGATTAGCAAAAAACTCTTTAGTGTCGGCCTTTTCTACTATCTTTCCTTCATCCATAAATATCATACTATCTGCCACTTCCTTAGCAAATCCCATTTCATGTGTAACAACAATCATTGTCATACCTTGATTTGCTAAATTTACCATAACGTCTAGAACCTCTTTAATCATTTCAGGGTCTAGTGCTGATGTTGGCTCATCAAATAACATAATTTTTGGCTCCATGCACAAAGCTCTTGCAATTGCAACACGTTGTTGTTGCCCGCCTGATAATTGACCAGGAAATTTTTGAGCTTGATCTAATATCTGTACTCTTTCTAGATGTTTTAATGCTAATTCTTCTGCTTTTTTTTTAGGCAATTTTTTTACCCATATAGGTGCAAGCGTACAATTGTCTAATATAGATAAATGTGGGAATAAATTGAATTGTTGAAATACCATCCCAACTTCAGCTCTTACTTGTTCAATATTTTTAGTATCTTCTGAAATTTCAGTACCATCAATAATTATGTTACCTTCTTGGTGTTCTTCCAATCTATTTATACATCTTATTAAAGTAGATTTTCCAGATCCAGATGGTCCACAAACCACAATTTTCTCTTTTGGCATAACCTCAAGGTTTATTCCACTTAGAACTTGAAAATCACCAAACCACTTGTTTACATCTTTGATTTGTATAATTGCTTGCGACATCTATTACCTATCAGTTTTATATTTGAGTTCTAAATTATAGCTATATTTACTCATTGCATAACAAATAATCCAGAAAATTATCGCTGCAAAAACATAACCTTCCATAGCATAACCTAACCATTTAGGATTTGTTTTTGCCATTTGTAACATACCAGCAAGTTCAGCCAAACCTACTACAAAGATCAAAGGAGTGTCTTTTACTAAAGCTAAAAATGTATTTGCCATTCCTGGTATAACTAATTTTAATGCTTGTGGTAATATTACAAAAATGTGCATTTTCCAATAACCCATACCTAATGACTTTGCTGCATCGTATTGACCTCTTGGAAGAGCTTGAAGACCACCTCTGATAACCTCTGCAACATAGGCTGCTTCAAACAAAGAAATAGCAATGATCACCCTCACAAGTTTATCCATAAAAAAATCTTCAGGTAAAAACATTGGAAACATGACAGAAGACATAAATAAAACTGTTATTAAGGGCACACCCCTCCAAAATTCTATAAAACCAACAGAAACATATTTTATAATTGGCAGCTCAGTTCTTCTTCCTAATGCAAGGGCCATTCCTAGAGGAAAGCAAAAAATTAAACTAAAAAAAGAAACAATAAAAGTTAAAGATAAACCTCCCCATGCACCTGTTTCAACCCACTCTAAACCAAATTCACCACCAGATATTAAATAATAAATCAATATGAAAGCAATAATTGGATAAATTACAACGTAATATAAGGTCAAAAGGTTTCTGTACTTTTGCGGAGTTATAAAACCAACAAAAGCTAAAACAACTAAAAAAATAAATGCTAGGTTTACTCTCCAAATTTGTTCATTTGGATACATACCATACATAAATCTTTTAAACCAAACTTTTATATAAGTCCAACAAGCACCTGATCCTGTACATGCATCTTTTGAGTCACCTGAAATATTGGCATCTAAAATCATCCAACTTATTACAGGTGGTATTGCTTTAATAATTAAAAAAATGATTAGTAAAGTCAATGCTGCATTAAAATTGTTTGTATTAATATTTTTGTTCAACCTATCCAGGTTTTTTATTCCTGAAAATTCAATCCTCATTAAATGAAGACCAAACATTCCTAGAAAAAAAGGCAAAAGTATACTTATAATTGATGGTAAAAAAGAAGTAATATTTAATTTTAAAAATGAGTTAAGAAATACATCCAATAGAGAAATACCAACCAAAAAAGATCCTAAATACAAATTGCTTTGTAGATTGTCTTTTGAAGGATTTAATAAATTTAATATGCTCATTATTTTTCTACAATTGCAATTTTGGCGTTATACCAATTCATGAAAAATGAAATTGACAAACTTAAAGTTAGATATGTAAGCATCGTAATTGAAACAATCTCAATCGCTTTTCCCGTTTGCATCAATGCTGTACCTGCAAAAACTAAAACTAGATCAGGGTAAGCAATAGCAGCAGCCAAGGATGAGTTTTTTGTCAAATTTAAATATTGATTAGTTGTTGGTGGAATTATTATTCTTAATGCTTGAGGCATTATAATTAAATTTAAAACTTGTTTTCTATTTAAACCAATTGATGCGGCTGCCTCTCTTTGACCTTTGCTGACACCTTGAATACCTGCCCTTACACACTCAGCGACAAATGTTGCTGTATAAAGTGATAAAGCTATAACCAATGATAATAATTCTGGAGGTATACTTAAGCCGCCTTCAAACTTAAATGAGGTTTTTGCTAATTGTTTAAGTTCCGGTGTTTCATAACCAACATTAACACCACCAAAAAAGAATGTTAGAATTGGCAATATAAAAAGAATAGCTATGGAAATGTTTAATACAGGTAAATGTTTACCTTCATTTTCTCTAAGTCTTTTAGCATGAATTCTTACAAATATTATTGCAATTATTGCTGCTATAACTGAATAAATAAAGATATCTAAATTTTTCCAAATCAAAGAAGGTGTATAAAAACCTTTAATTGTCAAATAAGAGGAGCCAAAAATAGCTTCTGCATCTTGAGGTAATGGTAATGCTCTCAACGCTGCATAATACCAAAAGAAAATTTGTAAAAGTAGTGGTATGTTTCTAAAAAATTCAACGTACCAGGCTGCTGTAGTTCTAATTAAGTAATTTGGAGAAAGTCTAGCAATACCAATTATAACCCCGATAATAGTACATATAATAATTCCTAAAACTGAAACTAAAAGAGTGTTTAAAAGACCTACTAAATATGCTCTACCATAACTGTCTGAACCGCTATACTCTATTAACGAGAACTGTACATCAAATGAAGACTCCTGAGTAAGAAATCCATATCCAAAGTCTATGCCTCTGTTTTCCATATTAAGCTGAGCATTCATGGTAAAAAAACCAAAAATAAGAATCACAACAAACAGGGTGGCTAGTTGAGGGAGAATTTTTTTAAGCTTCATTAAAAGCGAATATATTTAATATTAAAAAAAGGGCTAGATAAATCTAGCCCTTTTTAAAATTGTATAATTTACAATTATCTTGCAGGTGGAACGTATAAAATTCCGCCTTTAGTCCATAACTCGTTTGGACCTCTGTCTGGTAGAATTCCAGTATCAGCTATATTTCTTTTATAACTTTCACCATAATTACCAACCTGAGTGATAATTCTGTAACTCCAGTCATTATCAAGACCGAATGCAGCACCTAATTCACCTTCAGAACCAACTAATCTTTTGATAGCTGGGTTGTCTGAAGTTTTCATCATGTCAGCATTGCCAGAAGTAATTCCATACTCCTCAGCCTCAATCATAGTATTTAAAGACCATCTTACGATATCTTCCCATACAGAATCACCTTGTCTAACAACAGGGCCTAATGGCTCTTTTGAAATAGTTTCAGGTAACACGATGTGCTCATCAGGATTAGACATTTTAGTTCTTTGTGCAGCTAAACCTGATTTATCAGTAGTATAAGTATCACATCTACCAGCATCATAGGCAGCTACGACTTCATCAGCTTTTTCAAAAGCTACTGGCTCATAAGAAATTCCTCTAGAATTAAAGAAGTCTCTCATGTTTAACTCAGTTGTTGTACCAATATTTGTACAAGCTGAGATACCATTTTTGAATTGGCTTGTTGAAGTAATACCAGAACTTTTTCTAACCATGAAACCTTGACCATCGTAGAAGTTTACTCCAACGAAAGTAAGTCCGATATCAGCATCCCTAGAAAGAGTCCAAGTTGTGTTTCTTGATAAGATATCAATCTCACCAGAAGTTAAAGCTGTAAACCTTTCTTTAGCACTTAGTGGTGTATATTTAACTTTACTTGCATCACCTAGTACTGCAGCAGCTACTGCTCTACATACATCAACGTCAACACCAGTCCAATTTCCTGCAGCATCAGCATTAGAAAATCCTGGAAGACCTTGAGATACTCCACATCTTACAAAACCCTTTTTTTGAGTGTTTTTAAGTGTCTTTGATTTTTTAGCAGCCATAGTTTCTGTTGTAAAAGTAAACAACACAGCAACCATAGCGACTAAAGAAGTTAATTGTTTTAAGTATTTAAACATTATTCTTCCTTTTGTTTTTATTTGTTAACAAATAATTCAAAATTACTTTTGAATATTCATAATTTAAGCATGATAAATATTTACCATCAAGAAAAATTTCAAGTTAATAATGACCTAAAATGAACAGATGGCGCGCCCTGGAGGATTCGAACCTCCGACCCTCGGTTTAGAAAACCGATGCTCTATCCAGCTGAGCTAAGGGCGCATAAGTATTATAATAGTGTTATAATACTAAATTAATATTTAAAAAGAAATTTTTTAGCTATCAGTAACAAGGATAACAATTCAACCCTTCCTATAATCATAAAAAATATAAGAAAATATTTTGTTAAAAAATGTAGATTTTGAAAGTCGAAATTACTAATTCCGTAAGCAGAGGAATTAACAGTATTCATCAAAGTCAATACAGCTATTTTGAACGAATTTTCAAACTCTATATTACCCAATGATAATAAAACAGTTAATGAAAAAAGAGAAATAACAAATATCAAGACTGTTAAGAAATATTTATTAATATCAGTTGTGTCAAAATTGTTTTTGGAAAAAATAAGCTTATTCTTAAATACTTTGTTTGGCTTACTAAAAGAAAGAATTTGATTAATTGAATATTTAGAAAGTGAGTAAATCTTTAAAAATCTTAAACCTGAACTTGTTGAAAAAAAAGAACCCCCTATAATTACTAATATTATAAAAACAAAAGTTAGGTTATTTTGTTCAACCCCAATCGATATGCCAATATTTGAAATGCTACTTGCTAAATTCAAAAAATTTAATGAAAAATTTTTATCGTAACTAAAAAAAATAAAAAAAATGCTTGTTAATATTAAAAAATATAAGAATAAGTGTATATCTTCATAAAAAAAATTTATATTTTTTTTTCTTAGAAAAATAAGGTTATAGATAAAAAAAATACTAAAAAAAGATATTAACATCAGAAGAGAGAAAACAATTATTTGTGTATTAGTAATCAATATATTTGAAAGTTTATTATCAGGTAAAAAACCTCCTGAAGAAATAGCTGTCATTGCTAAATTAAGAGAATTAAATGTTCTAATACCAAAAATATTTAAAATTATAAAAATAAAAATTGTTAAGCTTGTATATAAGAGGAAAATTTTAATCGTTTGTTTTAACATTTCAGAACTACTAAATGATAAAAAGTTTGTTAAAGATTTTTTTAAACTTTCATCATAAATATCAATCAAAAAAATTATAGAAAATAAAAAATATAACCCACCAATCCATTGAATTGAAGATCTCCATAAAATTAATCCTTCATCTATGTGTTTGATATTGTCAAAAATACTAAACCCTGTAGATGTAAATCCTGATACAGTTTCAAAAAGTGAATTTAAAAATGTTAAATTATAAATACTTAAATAAAATGGAATACATAAAACAATAGGTATCAATATATAACCAAGTAAGACTGTTAAAATTTTTTCAAAGATTGATGGTTTTTTTAAATCTGATTTAAGGTAGAAAAATAAAATACTTATTAAACCTGAAATTATCAAACTTACATAATAAGTATTTAGATTTAGATACAAATTAAAATAGTATGAATAAATAATATTAAAAAAAGAAAAAACAGAGATTAAAATAAAGAAAAAACTTAAATATTTTACTCTAAACGACAACATCTAATTAGATTGAACTAATTCTAAAAATATTTTCTACAACTGAAATAGAGTCTTTTTTCGCCAAAAAAACAACTTTATCATCTTTAAGAAATACAAAGTCTGATCTTGGGATAATTATTTTATTACCTCTCAAAACTGCACCAATTCTAATCTCATCAGGTAAATTTGAATTCTTTAATTCTTTATTAATTAACTCAGATGTCTCTATAATATCAGCTTCAATTACCTCATATTCACCATTCATAATTGTATATGCGGTTTCTATAGTACCTTTGTGAACATGTTTTAATATGCTTGAAACTGTGTTCATTCTTGGATCTATTAGATCATCAATTTTAAGTGAGTCTTGAAGTAAAGAATAATTGGGTTTATTTACTAAAGCCATTGTTCTTTTGTCCTCAATTTCCTTCTCATCTTT
>CACKXR010000006.1 GCA_902604175.1 uncultured Pelagibacteraceae bacterium | reverse complement strand
TTCTCCTTGGTATAATGGAATATCTTTTAAGATAATAAAGAATTCACTATCCTCAGTATCAAATTCCCCCCTGGCCATAGCAACAGTTCCAGCATTAAATTCGTAATCATTACTTAATTCTGATTTTAATTTACCAAGCTTAGACGTACCACTTCCAATTTTAAAATAGTTTATATTATCATGATAACCAAACTCAAGATCACCTGCTTGAACCAAAGTATTTTCTATAACACGATAAAATGCTGAATTATTATACAAACCTGAATTAACAAAATATTTAAATCTTTTAACCGATTTAGGTGAAACTTGAGGATAAAGTTCAATTACAACTTTTCCACACTCAACATCCATAATAGCTAAATTTTGTGGATCACTAATTTTAAGTTCATCTAAATCAAGTTCCTTTACAAACAAACATTTATTTTTAATCAAATAAAAAGAACCAAAAGTAAAAACTGCTAATGAAATTAGAAAGGTAAATAATATTTTTTCTGATAATGATGATTTAATTTTTTTAATCATTAAAATATGAAGTTATTATCAATCAATTTTAAATTTTTTTCTAAATATTTGACTTTATTTTTTAAAATTAAATCATTCTCAATTTTTTTCTCTACTAATTCTTTATTGGTCATAAGAAAGGAAAAAATTTCAGCCATATCCTCTGAAGGAATAGATTTTGAATATTCTGTTAAAAATCCATCTGTATTTTTATAGATACTAAGATCAGTACGATCTGAACAAGTTGAACATTCTGCATATTTAAAAGATGTTCTATTAAATTTTGACCATAAATCTTCATCAAATATCATTTTGTGCTTTGCTTGTATCATATGAAAGAACTCATGGTGGATCATTCTTTCAAAGTATTTTTGATTGAAGTTAATATCTAAGATTAATGACCTTTTAAGAATGTTTGGTATTCCCCCAGTGCTAATTGAAGAAACAGTCAGATTTTCACATAAAATAATGAATTTGAGATTATTCTTAATTAAAAAATCTGCTTTATATTTGTTTAAATTTTTTTCAACAATTGGATATTTTTCATCTAATTCTTTTTTTTTTGATTTATTACAATAAATATTTTTTTTTAATCCTATTTTAAAGTTATTCTTAGCATATAAATATTTTAATCCATTTAAACTGTTTGTATTATAGATTTCTAAATTAGGGATTTTTAACAGATTAAAAATTTCATTCGCATTTACAACTGAAATATTAAATATTAGTATTATAGAAATTATATATTTCATTAGATTATTATAGACGAATAAAGCTAGATAATATTAACTTAGTTTTAAAATAAAATGAAAAAAGAAAAAAATAAAAATCCAATTCAGCCAGTAAGTGGCACAAAAGTTCCAAGATATGCAGGCCCGTCTACATTTGCTAGATTGCCTGAGTTAAGAGACGTTGAAAGCTGCGATGTAGCAATAGTAGGTGTACCCTTTGATGCAGGAACTAGCTATAGACCTGGAGCAAGATTTGGACCACAAAGTATTCGCCAAGCCTCTAGACATTTAAGAACAAATTATCATCCAAGTTATGATGTTGAGCCCTTTAAAATTCAACAAGTGGCTGACGCAGGTGATATAGCATGTAATCCATTTAGCATCGATGAAGCCATCAAACAAATTGAAGTAGGAGCAACAGATTTATTAAATAAAGTAGGTGGTATAATTAGTCTAGGTGGAGATCACACAATTGCTGTACCATTGTTAAGAGCAATAAATAAAAAAAATAATGGTCCAGTCTCTTTAGTACATTTTGATGCTCATCTAGACACATGGGATACTTACTTTGGTGCACCTTATACACATGGAACTCCATTTAGAAGAGCTAGAGAAGAAGGATTATTTTTAGATGATGCCTCAATGCATGTAGGTATTCGAGGGCCACTTTATAGCAGAGATGATATAAAAAATGATGAAAGTTTTGGCTTTAAAATAATTCATTGTGATGAATTTCAAACTGATGGAACAGATAAAATAGCTGAAAGAATTAGAAAAAGAGTTGGAGATAATCCATTATACCTTTCAATTGATATTGATGTGCTAGATCCTGCTTTTGCTCCTGGAACAGGTACACCTGAAATCGCAGGAATGACAACTAGAGAGATGGTAAATGTTTTAAGAGGCTTATCAGGTTTGAATCTTGTGTCAGCTGATGTGGTAGAGGTTTCTCCAGCCTATGACCATGCAGAAGTTACTTCTCTAGCCGCAGCAACAATAGTGTATGAATTAACTAATTTGTTTGCAAAAACATAAAGAGAGGATAGTTTTCTCAAATGTTAGAAAAAAGAAATTTTTACATAAATGGTTCATGGGTTGCTCCAAAAAAACCAAGCGATATTGAAGTAATTAATCCAGCGTCTGAAAAAGCTTGTGCAGTAATTTCACTTGGAAGTAAAGATGATGTTAATGAAGCAGTGCTATCTGCTAAAGAAGCATTTAAAACTTGGGGATATTCAACAAGAGAGTACAGAATTGCTTTATTGGAAACATTCTACACTCTATATAAGAAAAGATGGAACGATATAACAGATGCCATTATTCAAGAAATGGGAGCGCCTAAGGATTTTGCATCAAAACTTCAAACAGGAACTGGCGCAAGTCATACAAAATCTTTTATAAGATATCTAAAAGAGTTTGAATTTGAAAAGCCATTAGGGGAGCATGCGAAAAATCAAAGATTAATATATGAGCCAAAAGGAGTTTGTGCTTTAATTACTCCTTGGAACTGGCCTATGAATCAGGTCACATTAAAAGTAATTCCAGCTTTAGCATCTGGCTGTACTATGATTTTAAAACCATCAGAATTAGCGCCACTTTCAGCCATGATACTTGCAGAACTAATTGATGAAGCAAAATTTCCAAAAGGAGTGTTTAACTTAGTAAATGGAGATGGTACAACAACTGGTGATGCCTTAACTAGTCATCCAGATATAAATATGATCTCATTTACAGGATCAACTAGAGCAGGTGCATTAATATCCCAAAATGCAGCAAAAGATTTTAAAAGAGTTAGTTTAGAATTAGGTGGCAAGGGAGCAAATATTATATTTAAAGATGCAGATCCAAAGGCCATTGAAAGAGGTGCTTTAAGATGTTTTAGAAACTCAGGTCAATCTTGCAATGCTCCAACAAGGATGTTGGTTGAAAAATCTATGTATGATGAAGCAATAGAAAGACTAAAAAAATATACAAATGAATTTAAAGTGGATGATCCAAAAAAAGAGGGTGAACATATTGGACCTGTAATTTCTGAAACACAATTTAATAAAATTCAAACGTTAATCCAAAAAGGAATAGATGAAGGTGCAAAATTAGTTGCTGGTGGGCCAGGAAAACCAGATGGTATGAACGAGGGTTATTATGTTAAGCCTACTGTATTTGCAGATGTCAATAATCAAATGGAAATAGCACGAACAGAAATATTTGGGCCAGTTTTATCAGTAATACCATTTGAAACTGAAGAAGAAGCAATAGAAATTGCCAATGATACTGATTATGGTTTAACGAATTATATTCAAACTAAAGACTCTGAAAAAATAAGAAGACTTGCCAGAAAATTAAGATCTGGAATGGTAGATGTAAATGGTGCGGGTATTGCAGTAGACGCTCCCTTTGGTGGTTTTAAGCATTCTGGTATTGGAAGAGAAGCTGGTAAAGAGGGTTTGCTAGAGTTTTTAGAGGTAAAATCAGTGGGTGGTTGGAGTTAATTTAAAGAAGATTTTTCTTTAATTCCATCAAGTAATTTCAAACACTTTTTTAATTCTTCCAATAGTATAAATTCATCAATTTTGTGTGCTTGTTCAATAGAACCTGGTCCACAAACAACTGTACTAATTCCTATTTCTTGAAACAAACCTGCTTCAGTTCCAAAAGATACAACTTGTCTAGAGTTATCTCCTGTTAAACTTGAAATTAATTCACAAGCATCAGATTTATCCTTACGATCAAATCCAATTATTTCTCCAATAACTTTTTTTTCAATAGAGGAGCTAGAAAAAACCTTTTTCATTTCTGGCAATAAAATTTCATTTGTGTATTTATCTAGTTCTTTATTCAAAAATATTGCATCCTCTTTAACCACCGGTCTTGTTTCCCAATTGACATGGCATTTATCTGCGATGACGTTGTGAGCAATTCCACCAAAAATACCACCTATGGACAGAGTTGAATGAGGAGGATCAAATATAGAGTTTTTTGGAGCTCTATCTTTAAGGTCATTCCTTAATTCAATCAATTTATTTACATATCTTGAAGCGTATTCAACAGCGCTCACACCCTTATGTGGTGTTGAGCTATGACCTGCCAAACCTTTAAAATAAGTTGTGTATTCATAGCATCCTTTGTGAGCATCAATAATTTTCATGTTTGTTGGCTCGCCAACAATACAAATTCCATCTTTAATTTCTCTTTTTTTTAATTCTTTTATGAGAATGGGCGCTCCTTGGCATGCAGTTTCTTCATCAAAAGTGAAAGAAAAATGAATATCTCTATCAAGGTTAGATTTCGAATAAATTGGTGCAAAAGCTAATGTGCATGCAATAAACCCTTTCATATCACATGATCCTCTTCCATAAAGTTTATCCCCTTTAATAGTAGCCTTGAAAGGATCTGTAGACCAACCTTTAGACACAGGCACAACATCTGTGTGTCCTGATAAAATTATAGGTTTTTTGTTACTATTTGTTTTAGATTTAATAGTTGCAAATAAATTGACTCTTTTTTTATGATCATCAAAAGTTCTAAAAGATATAGCTCCAAGTTTTTTTAATATATTATCACAATAATCTATAAGTGAATTATTATCCTCTCCTGAAATTGTTTTAAAGGCTATTAAGTCAGATAAAATTTTAACAGAGTTATCAAATAAAACATCTAAATTATTTTCTGTACTCATATTTAAGTTTCATTATATATTAATTATATGAAAGAACAAATAACCTACGACATTTTTGATAAAGTTGATATTCGAGTTGGTACAGTTTTATCTGTCAAAAAAAATGAGAAAGCTAGAAAACCATCTCTAGTGATCCAAGTTGATTTTGGGGATGAGATTGGCATAAAACAGTCATCTGCTCAAATTACTCATTATTATAATGAAGAAAATTTAAAAGGAAAACAAGTCATAGGAGTTTGTAATTTTGCAGAAAAAAATATCGCAGGAGTGGTATCACAAGTACTTATTCTTGGATCAATTGATAAAGAGGGAAAAGTGATATTAGTACACCCATCTCAAAAATCTGAGAATGGGCTCCCTATAGCATAAAATATGCATCCTGAAATTTTATCTCTTTCATTATTTATGTTTGTAACTAGTTGTTCACCTGGCCCAAATAATGTTGTCGCATCTCATTCTGGATTTAATCATGGCATAAAAAAATCAATACCTTTGATGCTTGGCGTAATTTTTGGTTTTACTACTATGCTTGCATTAGTCAATTTTGGTTTGATAAATATTTTTAAAATTTATCCAATAATTCAAAAAGTTTTAATTGGAACTGGCACAATTTTTCTTATTTATCTAGCATATAAAATTTCATTTTCTAAATTATCAACTGATAATAAAGAATTGAAACCTGTATATTTTATTGAGACTTTTCTCTTTCAGTTTTTAAATCCCAAGGGTGTAATAGTTGCAGTTATAGCAGTATCAACTTATACAGAATCAGGTAAAAACTTTTTAAATTATTCATTATGGATGCTGAGTGTAGCTTTTATGTTTGCAATCATAAGTATATTTTTTTGGACACTGTTGGGTAGATTTATGAGGAAATTTGCGACAAATGAGAAATTTATTAAATGGTTTAATTATGCTATGTCAACGCTTCTATTATTTTGTATAGCAACATTTTATTATTAAATTATGAAACCAGGGACGAAAAACTCATACAACTCTTTATCTGAAATAAAAATAAATTCAAAAAACTACAAATATTATTCTTTAAGTAAAGCTGAAAGCAATGGATTAAAAGGTATCTCTAAATTACCTAAATCACTAAAGGTTCTTTTAGAAAATTTATTGAGATATGAGGATGATTTATCAGTTACTAAAAACCAAATTGATGCACTAAGAGATTGGCTAAAAAGTAAAAAATCAACAACTGAAATTGCTTATAGACCTGCAAGAGTATTATTACAGGATTATACTGGTATACCGGCAGTCGCAGATTTAGCAGCCATGAGAGAGGCTGTGAAAAAAAAGAATATTGATCCTAACTCAATAAATCCACTTTCAACAGTTGACTTAGTTATCGATCACTCTGTTCAAGTTGATCAATCTTCTAAAGCAGACTCTTTTGAAAATAATGTAAATATTGAATTTAAAAGAAACGCAGAAAGATATTCATTTTTAAAATGGGGACAGGATGCGTTCAACAATTTTAGAATTGTACCTCCAGGAACTGGAATATGTCATCAAGTTAACCTAGAGTATTTATCTAAAGTTGTTTGGTGTGAAAAATTTAAAGATGAGGATTATTTATTTCCTGATACTTTAGTTGGTACAGATAGTCATACAACAATGGTCAATGGACTATCAGTTTTGGGATGGGGAGTAGGAGGTATTGAAGCCGAAGCTGGAATGCTTGGGCAACCTATATCTATGCTTATTCCTGAAGTTATTGGATTTGAAATAAAAAATAAAATGCCAGAGGGAACTACTGCTACAGATTTAGTTCTTACAATAGTAAAAATGTTGAGAGATAAAGGTGTAGTTGGAAAATTTGTTGAATTTTATGGAGAAGGTTTAAAAAATTTAACCTTAGCAGATAGAGCTACTATTGCAAACATGGCTCCTGAGTATGGAGCAACTTGTGGATTTTTTCCTATTGATAATGAAACACTAAAATATCTTCAATTTTCTGGAAGAGATGAAGAAATAATTTCAATAGTTGAAAAATATGCAAAAGAACAAGGTTTATGGGCAAGCGATGATATTGAATTTACTGATACCATGAGTCTGGATATGTCAACCATAGTGCCAACTATCTCAGGACCAAAAAGACCACAAGACAAAGTTTTATTAACAGATGCTAAAGATAGTTTTTTCAAAGTTTTTCAAGAAGCAACGAATAAAACTCAATTTGAAACTTCTGATGTAAAAGGTGAAGAATACAAAATTAAAGATGGCTCAGTTTTAATTGCTGCGATAACCTCATGTACCAATACTTCAAATCCTAATGTTTTGATAGGAGCTGGATTATTGGCTAAAAAAGCTGTTGAATTTGGATTAGAGGTTAAACCATGGGTCAAGACCTCCTTGGCGCCTGGATCTCAAGTTGTTACAGATTATCTTAAAAAAGCTGGTCTAAATGAATACTTAGATAAACTAGGTTTTAACCTTGTGGGTTACGGCTGTACAACATGCATCGGAAATACAGGGCCATTGCCAGAAAATATAGTCGAAGCAGTTCAAAACAAGAAGCTTTATGGAGTGTCTGTATTATCTGGAAATCGAAATTTCGAAGGAAGGATCTCGCCTCATGTAAAAGCAAATTATTTAGCCTCTCCTCCATTAGTTGTTGCCTATGCACTTGCAGGTCATATGGAATTTGATTTATACAAAGACTCTTTTGGAAAAGATCAAAATGGAAAAGATATTTATTTAAAAGACATTTGGCCATCAAATCAAGTAATTGAGGATACCTTAAAGCAATCATTAAATGCGGAAATGTTTATTAAAAGATATTCAAATGTAGCTGAAGGCCCAAAGCAATGGCAAGATATAAAAAGTGAAAAAAGTAGTATTTATAACTGGGACTCTGGTTCAACTTACGTAAAAAAACCACCTTTTTTTGATAATTTATCAGATGAGCCTGAAGGATTTAAACCAATTAATGAGGCAAGACCTTTGTTGATACTAGGGGATATGATTACTACTGATCATATTTCACCAGCTGGAAGTATCCAAAAAGATAGTCCTACTGGAGATTATTTTATGGAGCATCAAATTTTACCTCAAGATTATAATTCGTATGGTGCAAGAAGAGGAAATCATGAAGTTATGATGAGAGGTACTTTTGCAAATATAAGAATTAGAAACGAAATGGCTCCAGGAACCGAAGGTGGATTTACAAAATTATATCCAGAAAATAAAATAGTACCAGTTTATGATGCAGTAGTAGAATATAAAAGAAGAGGAACAGACCTAGTTGTAATAGGTGGGAAAGAGTATGGCACTGGATCCTCAAGAGATTGGGCTGCAAAAGGAACTAAGTTACTTGGAATTACATTAGTAATTGCGGAAAGTTTTGAAAGAATTCATAGATCTAATTTGATAGGTATGGGAGTATTGCCTCTTCAATTTACAGAAGGAATGAATAGGAAGACCTTAAAATTAGAAGGATCAGAGTTAATAAGTGTTTTAAATCTTGAGGAAGGAATAAATCCTTCTGATCATGTGGAAGTTGAAATTAAATATGCTTCAGGTGAAATTAAAAAAATTAAAGCACTTTGTAGAATAGATACAAAAAATGAATTAGAGTATTATAAAAATGGTGGAATACTCCAGTATGTTTTACGTAATATGATTTAGATATGGATGAAGAAATATCAATTATAAATTCTAATAATAGAAATGATAAAATAAAGAATTTTATTGTTAATAATAGGAATAAAATAATTTCATCTATAGCATTAATATTAATTATAATTATTAGCTCTTATAGTTTCGATAAATACAAAATAAGTAAAAAAAAAAAAATTTCGGATGATTTCAATTTAGCAACTATTGAATATTCAGAAAATTCCAAAGATAAAGTTATCAACAAGTTAATTGAGATCATTAACGAAAAAGATCCAACTTATTCCCCATTGTCACTTTATTTCATCATTGATAATAAACTTATTTCAGATCAGAGTCAGATAAATAGTTTCTTTGATATTTTGATAAATCAAACATCTTTAGAGAAGGAGATAAAAAATTTAATAATATACAAAAAAGCTCTATATAATGCGGATCAATATGCAGAGGCAGATCTATTAAGCACTTTAAATCCACTAATAAACTCCCAAAGTGTCTGGAAATCTCATGCTTTATATTTATTGGCAGAGTATTTTTATGCGAAAGAGCAAAATCAGAAGGCTAAAGAGTTTTTCAATCAAATAATTAGTATAGAAAACCCCAATCCAGATATAAGGTTAGAAGCAGAGAAAAGATTGAAAAGAGATTTGAGTGAATAGATTAATTATTTTACTAATTGCTTTTTTTTTCTTTAATAATTGCTCATTTAACGAAAACTCAAGAATATGGAAAGATAAAGATAAAGAACTTTTAGCTGAACCAAATATTAAAAAAGTTTTTGAGGAAAAAAAGTCTGTTGTTGTAGAATTTAATCAAAATTTAAACTTAGATCTTTCAGGGATTAAAACAAATTTACAATATATCAACAATCGAAATGATTTTGGTTCACAGAGTTATAAAGGAGAGTTAAAAAAAATAGGAAGTTACAAATTTTCAAGATTAGAGGACTTAAATCAAATTAATTTTAAGCCTCTTTTTATAGAGAATGATATCGTATTTTTTGATAAAAAAGGTTCAATTATAAGATACGATGAAAATCAAAAAATTTTATGGAAAAAAAACCATTATTCGAAAGCAGAAAAAAAATTACATCCTAAATTAGATTTCATTTTTTATGAAGACAGTATTTTAGTAAGTGACAGCATAGCAAAATACTACTCAATCAATGCTAATAACGGTGATCTCAACTGGTCTAAAAATAATACTTATCCTTTTAATTCAGAAATAAAAAAATATAAAAATAAATTTTTTGTTATCGACTATAAAAATATCCTTAGATGTTATAAAATAAAGGATGGATCAGAATGTTGGAACTTACCAACAGAGGATTCCTTTACAATTCCAAATTCTAAATATTCATTAGTTATAATTGGTGATATGATAGTTTTCAGCAATTCAATTGGAGACATAACTGCAGCTGATGCTGAAAGTGGATTGATTATTTGGCAATTACCTACACAAAGTAGCAGTATTGTAAATGAAACTTATAATTTCAAAACTTCAAAACTTGTATCAGACGGTAGTTCTATTTTTTTTTCAAATAATAAATATGAATTTTATTCAATTGATATTAAAACTGGTACCACCAATTGGATAAGTGATATTAACTCCAATATTACGCCTGTGATAATTGGAAATTTAATATTTACTGTCTCCGATGAAGGTTACTTGTATGTAATAGAAAAGAATAAGGGAAACATAATTAGAGTTACAGACCTTTTTAAAAATTATAAACTAAAAAAACGAAAAAATATTTATCCAATAGGATTTGCTATAGGGAATAAGAATTTGTATTTAACGAATTCAGATGGCAAATTAATTGTCAAAGATTTACAAAACGGCAGTATTCTCAAAATAGAAAAAGTTTCCTCAAATCTTGTATCGAAGCCATTAATATTTAATAATAATTTATATTTAGTCAGAAGTGGATCTATCATTCAATATAATTAAATATGATCTTAAAATTGTTAGATAAGATCGGAAGAAAAAAAGTTGTATTAGATAGAGGACCCTCGCATCCTAAATTCCATGAGGCAAAGCCATGGATGAATCGTTATTATGTTCTAATGAGACATCGACCAAAGTGGTTTCCATTCAATATCTTAATCCATGAGATGCTAGCTGATGATCACGGTGATGGTGTACATAATCATACTTTTCCCTATATAACAATAGTTTTAAGAGATGGTTATTGGGAAACATTGAGCACAGGAAAATTCTGGAGACCGCCTGGTTATATTGGTTTTAGATCAGCAAATAATTTGCATAGAGTGGATCTTAAGCCAGGAACAAGACCGTTAACTATATTTATTTCAGGTCCATTTGGATTAAGAAAAGGACCAAGATCAGAGTATGGTATTGATTTTAAAACAAAAAAATGAATTTAGAAAATCTTTTTAAAAATTTTTGTAAAAAAAATAATTTAGAAATTAATTCTTATCAATTAACTGTTATTGAAGAATTAAAAAGTTATTATAAATTAAATTTTAACAAATCAATTTTAAATAAATTTTTTTTAAAAAATAATTCAAGACTAGCTTTTTATTTACATGGAGGTGTTGGTGTTGGAAAAACAATGATTTTAAATTTTTTTTTTGATTTAGTGGAAGAAAAAAAATTAAGACAGCACTTTAATGAGTTTATGCTGAGCTTTCATGATTTTGCACATGAAAGAAAGGAAAATAATGAGGAAAATATAATCAATCAATTTGTAAAAGATTTAAAATCTAAAACTAAATTAATTTATTTCGATGAGTTTCAAGTAACTAACATTGTTGATGCGATGATTTTAGGAAAATTATTTGAGCAAATATTTAAAGAAAATATTAAAATTATTTTAACGTCTAATACGAAAATTTCTGAACTTTATAAAGACGGACTTCAAAGAGATCAGTTTAAACCTTTTATAAAAATTATGGAGAAACATTCTGCTGAACTTGAACTCAAAATAGAAGACGACTATAGAAAATCAAATGAAAATCAGAAACAAAGATATTTTTACCCTCTCAATCAAGAGACTAATTTTAAAATAAATAAATTTTTTAGAACTATCACAAAAGATAAAAATCATTTATCAAAAATAATTGACGTAAAGGGAAGAGATTTTAAAATAGAACATTTTTATGAAGGAGTAGCCAGATTTAATTTTGATGATCTATGTAATAGAAACCTCGGTGCTGAAGATTATTTAGAGATAATTAAAAATTGCAAATTTGTTACTCTTGATAATATTCCACAATTTAATGATATTAATTCTAATCAACAACAGCGATTTATAACTCTAATAGATGTCATATATGACAAAAATATCCCTTTAGCAGTTACTGCTGAGCAAAACATAGATCAATTTACTTCATCAAGATTATTACAAAATCCATTTAAACGAACTATCAGTCGATTATATGAATTAACATCTGTGGAAAAGAATTAATGAAGCAAGAGTTCTTTAATCTTAAAATAAGTACTGCTGGCCAAAGGTTGTATGAATTCACAGATCAGACAATTCATTGGATTAAAAAAAATAAGCTTAAAAATGGGATGCTTAATTTAAGTATTCAACATACTAGTGCATCCTTAATTGTTCAAGAAAATGCTGATCCAGATGTTCAAACAGATTTAATAAATTATTTTGATAAACTGGTACCTATGGACAAAAAATTGTATGTTCATACTACCGAAGGTAGAGATGATATGCCTGCTCATATAAAATCTGCATTAACAAATAATCAAATTTCTCTTAGTATTAAAGATACTGAATTATTGCTTGGAACTTGGCAGGGTTTATATTTATTTGAACATCGTTTAGAGCCACAAAATAGAACAATTATTCACCATTTTATTGGTGAATAGAGCATTTATTTCTTTAGTGATTGAAAAGCCTCTAGAGCAGCAGCTCTTGCTTTTTCGTGTATTACAATAGGTTTAGGATAATCTTTTCCTATTATAGTCTTTATTGCTTCTTGATATTTGTGTTCCATTTCCCAAGGTTTATGGATGAATTTATTAGGCACTTTATTTAATTCTGGAACCCATTTCTTCACATACAAACCTTCTTTATCAAATTTTTCTCCCTGCAAAATTGGATTAAATATTCTAAAGTAAGGTGCAGCATCAGCTCCACAACCAGCAACCCATTGCCATTGAGCTACGTTATTTGCTTTATTAAAATCTAATAAACAATTTCTGAAATGTTTTTCACCCTCAGTCCAATTAATTCTTAAATGCTTAACCAAAAAAGAACCAACTACCATTCTAATTCTGTTATGCATCCATCCAGTTTCGTATAACTCTCTCATTCCAGCATCTACAATAGGATAGCCTGTCATTCCTGATTTCCATGCTTTTAGAAACTTTTCGTTTTTTACCCAAGGAAATCGATCAAATTCTTTTCTATAATTACCTTTTAAAAATTCTGGAAAAAAATTAATTAAACTATGTGAAAACTCACGCCAACCTAATTCATTGATATATTTTCTGTAGCCAATTCCTTTAGATCTAACTTCATTACACCTTTCCCAAATAGTGCTTACATGAATTTGACCATGTTTAATATAGGGAGACAATTTTGATGTGCCTTCAACCGATGGATAATCTCTAGCTGTTCCATAATCTTTAATCTTTTTTTCAATTAAAGTATTAAGAACTTTTTTTGAATCACTTTCTGAAACTTTCCAATATTCTTCAAATTTTTTATACCAATTCTTTTTAGGCAAAATATCTTTTGGCTCAATACAATTCTTGAAAACTATGATTGACTTTGTCTTTTTTCTTACAATATAATTTTTACTTGGAGGTAAGCTTAAATATTTTTGTTCAGCATTTCTCCAAAATGGACTAAATACTTTAAAGGGTGTTCCATCGTTTTTAGTTACTTCTTGAAATTCGTTTAAAATATTTCCTTTAAAATATTTAAACTGAACTTCATTTTTTAAAAAAGCATCTCTAATTTTTTTACCTTTAGCAATTACATCTGGTTCGTATATTTTATTCCAATAAACTGAAATGTCGTCTTTTTTTTTTATCTTTGATAACACATCTAGCTCATCACCCTCTAATATTTGAAGATTTATTTTATATTTAGATAATTCTGATTTAAATTGTTCTAGAGATTTATAAAGCCACCATTTTTGTGCTTCTCTTTTTTTATCAAAATCAACTTTGTTATAAATAAATAATCCAATAACATTATCATGATTTTGACTAGCAAAAGAAAGTGCTGGATTATTTTCAATTCTAAAATCTTCCCTAATCCAAAATATCGCAATTTTTTTCATTTGAATATTATTTTCTTCCTTTAGATAGCAGTTGTTTGTAAAGTTTAACATCTGCATTACCTTCGCATCCTATTACTAAAACATTAGATTTTTCGTTTAGTTCAATGAGTTTTTTAGTCTCATAATTATTACAAACACCAATTAGGCTTATAATTCCAGGTGTAGAGCACTCTCCACCAATTATTGAATTCTTGCTGAGCTTCTTGTCTTTAAGCATAGCTACAGTTTCGGCAACATTCCGATCACTTACAGATACACAATAATTGCTTGCTTTTTTTAATATTTGCCATGGAATATATGACATTTCATTACATGACATACCTCCCATGATACTTTGTTTTTTAATCCTAATTTTTTTAATTCTATTTATTTTAACGCTCTGAAGTACACAATCAGCTCTATCAGGCTCAACAATTATAATTTTTGGAATTCTTTTAAAATATTTTGCAACACCAGCTACAACACCAGCAGCCATGCCTCCGACACCGGCTTGTAAAAAAATATGGGTTATATATTGATCGGTTTGATTAGATATTTCTCTTATCATCATGGAATATCCCGCCATTGTAAGTTGAGGGATTAATTTGTAGTCTCTTGTTGCAACATCTTGCACAATTTTCCAATTATTTTTTTTCGATAATTTTTTACACTCATTAAGTGAGTTTTCGTAATCTCCTTTAACTCTTATAACTTCGGCTCCAAATTTTTTAATTTCATTAACTCTTGAATCACTTACGTATTGACTAACAAAAATTTTACATTTTAAACCTAATCTTTTTGCGCCCCATGCAACAGATCTTCCATGGTTTCCAGCAGTCGCTGAGGAAACAATTATATTTTTTTTTTCTTTAGATATTCTTTCAACCGCATACGCTCCTCCTAACGCTTTAAAGGATTTTAAATGAAATCTTTTGGACTCATCTTTATAAAAAACATTATTAACTTTTAAATTTTTTTGTAATTTATCAAGTTTAATTAAGGGTGTAGCCTTATAATTTTTCCATCTAGAAATTGATTTAAAAGCATTTGTTAATAAAAAAGAAGGGATAAATCTTAAAACATAATTTCTTTTAAAACTGAAATTATTATTTTTTAAAAATTTTGTTAGCTTCCAGTTTTTACTACTTTTTAAACTCTTCACTTTAACAGTCTAAAGTATTTTGTCTTTCCCATTGCGTTACAGGTTTGGACTTATCAAAGTTTTCTTTATTATCAAATTCATTAATTTCAGATTTTCTAAGTTTTATGTAACTACTAATCGTTTCTTTTCCAAAAGCTTCATTCATTTCCTTATTATTTTTTAAAAATTCTAGCGAGTCTTGAAGTTCATTTGGTAATTTAGGTAAATTAGGATATTTTCTATAATCTGTATACATATTACAAGTAAGAGGCTCTCCTGGATCAATTTTATTTTTTAATCCATATAACCCAGCAGCTAATACACTTGCTTGTAATAAATATGGATTCGTAGATCCATCCATCAATCTTAGTTCAAATCTACCAGGATCTGGAATTCTTATCATATGTGTTCTGTTATTGCCTGTATAAGATACGCTGCTCGGTGACCATGATGCACCAGATTTTGTTGGAGGTGCATTAATTCTTCTATAGCTATTAATTGTTGGATTAAAGAAAGCAGATAGGGATGTGGCGTTTTTAATTACTCCACCTAAAAAATTATATGCCATTTTACTAAGTCCAAACTTGTCGGATTTATCTAAAAATTTATTTTTCTTTCCATCCCAAATTGATACGTGGGCATGACAGCCATTACCTGTGAGGTTTTCAAATGGTTTAGGCATAAAGGTTGCTCTCAAACCATGTTTTTCAGCTATGGTTTTTACCATATACTTAAAAAATGTGTGTCTATCAGCTGTTTTTAGACAATCATCATAGTCCCAATTCATTTCAAATTGTCCATTAGCGTCTTCATGATCATTTTGATAAGGACCCCATCCCATCTCAATCATGCAATCACAAATTTCTTTAATTAAATCATATCTCCTCATTAACGCTGATTGGTCATAACAAGGTTTAGATTGAGTATCTCTTACATCAGCTATAGAATTTCCATCAGGTGAAATTAAAAAGTATTCACACTCTACACCTGATTTCATTGTTAAATTTTGTTTTTTTAATTTATTAATTTGATTCTTTAACATTACCCTTGGAGAGGCTTCTACAGGTTTACCATTCATCCATAAGTCTGATGCAAGCCATCCCACCTCTTTATTCCAAGGTAATTGAATAAGACTGTCTGGATCTGGAATGCCAAACATATCGCTATCTGCGGGAGACATATCTAGCCAAGCTGCAAAACCAGCAAATCCTGCTCCTGCAGTCTGCATTTCTTTAATAGCATGCGCTGGAACTAGTTTTGATCTTAGTACGCCAAAAAGATCAACAAAGCTTATTAAGAAATATTTTATTTTTTTTTGCTTTGCTAATTTGAATAAGTTTTTAGCCATTACCTAGGCTATCACAATTATTTAAAAAATGAAAAGATAGTTTCCTTATATAAAATAAAATTTACAACAACTATTAAGATAATTGCTAGAATTACACCATACTTTGCTTTTGGAAAAGCAACCCCTCTCATTTTCGTTGGTCTTAGCTCTTCGTTTTTATCTTCACTCATTATAATAAGATTATAAAAAAAGGGCGCTACATTCAAGTAGCGCCCAAATTTTCTTTTAATTACCAATCGGTAATATTGCTTTTATGATCGTTTGCGCCGTGTCTTTTTCTAGATAATCTATCAAGTTCTTCCCTCTCAGATTTATCTGTGATGACACTCCATCCAATCCATACAGCAATTAACAATAGGACTAGTATAAATTCACTAGATCCTGCTCCAGGATAAACCGATCCAGCAACCTCTTCTGCAGGTTTATTTAGATGATCTACCCAGTTTGATACTGTAGCCATATTTTTCTCCTTTACCTGGTTGCCGATGCGACTGCTTTTTCATCATCTTTTGCAGTCTCCATCATTTCATAGTCTAGTCCTGCTATCTCAACTTCACGAGGGATTCTCAATTTACCCATTCCGTTAAGAACTCTAGCAATTATATATCCTGGTATAAGCCCAAGAACTACGAACATTATTATTGCTCCTATGAATTGACCCAATGGATTAATTGTTGCATAGGTTGATCCATCAAACATAGCTCCAACGCTATAACCAGATGAAGGATAACCATTTAAAACAAAGCCACAGATTACAAGACCAATAAAGCCAGCATAACCATGTACAGCTACTGCCCCAACTGCATCATCAATTTTGAACTTTCGTTCAACCCAATAATGAAGTTTGTAGGAAATCACAACACCAATCATACCAATAATTAAAGCTTGTATTGGATGATATAAGTCATTTCCAGCTGATGCACATATTATACCTGCTAGTCCACTTGAGTAAGTCCAGAAAGGATCACCTTTTGCAATAACATATCCAGCTAACAATCCACCTGATAACGACATTAAGAAGTTCATAGTTATTCCACTTAATGTAGTAGGCGTTAAATAGATGTTAGTTGCAGTCCAGAATGTTACTCCTTCCATTCCATACTCTGGCCCAAGGTCATAAATTGGAACATTACATGCTGCATAAAATCCCCAGAAACCAGTATAAATTAGAAATAATCCAATAGTAACCAGCCAAGGATTTCTAGGTCCTATGTTTCTTGGTTCACCACTTGATGAAAACTTTCCAATTCTTGGTCCTAGAACCATTAAAACACCCAGTGCAAATCCACCTGCTATAGCATGAATAACACCTGATGCATAAGCATCATGATATCCTAAAAGTTTTAACATCCACCCGTCAAAGTGCCATCCCCATGAAGCATCTATCGACCAGAAAACAGATCCAATCGCAATTGCTAAAACTCCAAATGCAAAAGTTGTTATCCTTTCAATGATAGCCCCAGAAACGATAGATGCAGCAGTCCATGAAAATAATAAGAACGCTGCCCAGAAAACACCCATAATATGGTCGTTTAGATTTACTGCCATAAGAGCATTAGTTGGATTAGCAAGATCATTTCCTCCAAATCCTCCACTTAAAACGAGTCCAGTGCTTTCTGTCATTATTGACGGAGCTAGTCCAGGTCCTGTTGGAAAAGCCCAATAAATCCACCACCCAAATAAAAACCATGTTACTGTTACCAAAGGTATAAGCATTGTGTTTTTCATTAAGGTATGTTGGTGGTGTTTGTATCTTGATGCTCCAACTTCGTACATACAGAAACCGACGTGAATTAAAAACATCAGTACTACTGTTACCCAGTAGTAAAATTCTGTAAATATAGTTGTAAGAGCACCTAACTGATCAGTCATTTTTTACCCCCATATTTGTTTACGAAATCTTATGAAATTTTTGAATGTGTTACAAATAAAACAATATTTAAAAAACCTAATATGGACAATAGATTTTAAAATAAAATCAACTCTTGATTGTGATATTAAAATTTTAAATAAGCTTTTTTAAGATCAACTAGCGGATGTTTAGGAGACATTTGAAACTTAACTAAGAGCTCTCTTGCTATCATATCTCGATCTTGTTGGTTATTAGGTAGTTTAATAGATTTTGGGATAGTAACCCATCCATTAGCATTCCTACAAAATACAGCAGGTCGATCATCTTCATAACCCATATGAACATCCTCTAACCAATTTAAATCATCCCATCCCATAGCTTCAATATATTTTCTTAAAAAAGGAGTAATCTTTGAATAATCAGGCAAAAGATTAACGTCATATCGATAACCAATTGTTTGGCCAATCATCTTTTCTCTTGCAGTTTCTCTTTTCTTACCTAACTGACCAACTACTTGTTTTTTTTTTGATGTTTTTTTTACTTTTTTCTTAGCCATATTTACACTTAAATTTTATGATAATTGTCAACTCCAACTGTATAATTAGTTCCAGCTAAAGGAACTTTTGCCAAAGCAGATGCCTCAGATGTTAGAGCAGCTAAATCTTCTGGCTCTAGTGAGTGAATATTTGTTTTACCACAAGCTCTAGCTAATAATTGAGCCTCTAGTGTCATTGAATGCAAATAATTATAAACTCTCAAAGCAGCATCATCAGGATTTAATCTTGCTCTTAGTTTTGGATCTTGCGTAGCAACTCCAACTGGGCAACGACCTGTGTGACAGTGGTAGCATTCTCCGGCTTTTACACCAATTTCCTTTTCAAAATTAGCTTCAGGTATGTCTTTGTTGCAATTTAGTGCAATCATTGATCCAGTACCAATAGCAATCGCATCAGCTCCAAGAGCCAAAGCTTTAGCCATATCTGCACCATCTCTTACACCACCTGCATAAATCAGAGTAACTTTCCCAGTTTTGCCAACATCATCGATTGCTCTTCTTGCTTCTCTAATAGCAGCAATTCCAGGTATTCCAGTGTTTGCAGCAGCGATATGTGGGCCAGCTCCAGTAGATCCTTCCATTCCATCTAAATAAATTGAGTCAGGGTCACATTTTGCAGCCATACGCACATCATCATAAACTTTTGAAGCTCCTAATTTTAATTGAATTGGAACTTTATTTTTTGTGAGTTGTCTTAATTCTTCAACCTTCAAAGCTAAATCATCCGGACCTAACCAGTCAGGATGTCTTGCAGGAGATCTTTGGTCAATACCAGAGGGTAATGATCTCATTTCAGCAACTTGGTCTGTTACTTTCTGCCCCATAAGGTGACCACCCATTCCAACTTTTTGACCTTGTCCAATAAAAACTTCTATCCCATCAGCTAATTGTGCATGGTGAGGATTAAATCCATATCTTGATTGAATACATTGATAGTACCATTTTTCTGAATATCTTCTTTCATCTGGTATCATTCCACCTTCACCTGAGCAGGTAGCACTACCAGCCATAGTTGCTCCTCTTGCTAAAGCAGTTTTTGCTTCATAAGAAAGTGCACCAAAACTCATTCCTGTAATATAAACTGGAATATCTAATTCAATTGGGTTTTCACATCTTGGACCAATAACTGTTTTAGTCTCACATTTTTCTCTGTAACCTTCTATTACAAATCTAGTCAATGTTCCTGGTAGAAAAACTAAATCATCGAATGTTGGAATTTTTTTCATCAATGCCATTCCACGCATTCTGTATCTTCCTAACTGAGCTTTTATATGAATGTCGTCTATTACTTCAGGAGTAAAAATTGCGTTATGTCCTAATAAACTTTTATTTCTTTTTCCTTCTTCATGCGCATGGACATCAGCTTTTCCACCAACACCTTTTCCGTTCTTTTTAACTTTTTTAGTTTTTTTCTTAGGCATTAAATTGCTCCCTTCTTCTCTGTAGGTTCTAAATTGTCATAATTCCAAAGTTTTTTACCAGCTACAATTTTTTTCATTTTACTAACATCAAAATCCTCACCTATTTCTGCAACCTTGAGTTTTCTTCTTAACCAATCTTGGTCACTAAGTGTTAATTCTGAATCTACAGCATCACTACCATAAGATCCAATTTCTCCACCTACGAAAATTGTCCCATCATACATAGAGTCTCCTAAATTTATTCCAACATCTCCAAGAATTATTATTCGACCTCTTTGCATCATAAAGCCTGTAAATGCACCAGCATCACCTCCGATAATAATAGTGCCACCTTTCATATCTATGCCGGTTCTTGCACCAACACTACCCTTACAAATTAAATCTCCACCTCTAATAGCAGCTCCAAAACAAGATCCTGCATTTTTTTCAATAACAACTTTTCCAGCCATCAAATTTTCCGCACATGACCAACCAACTCTTCCATTAATTCTCACGATTGGACCATCACAAGATCCCATTCCAAAATATCCTAAACTACCCTCAAAAATTAAGTTTAGTTTATTTAAAATACCCACACCTAAACTATGTTTCCCTTGTGGATTTTTAATTACAATTGTTCCATATCCTTGGCTCATCAGGTTATCTATTTCCTTATTAGCTTCAGGCGCAGACATATTCATTACATCTAAGTCTGTTCTTTTATTAAAATCAACATCGTATGTTCCAAAGTAATAAAAGTTTTCAGCCTCATCTGGATTAAAAAACTTTTGCTGAGTTCTTCCTGTAAGAACCTCAGTATGCATACCCATTGATTGGGCTTTGGACTTTTTATTGATAGTTTTTATATTTGCCATACTTTTACCTCTCCATCAAAAGGATCATAAGTGTCAATTTCATGTGGTAATACAGATCTTATCGCTATCTCTTCTGATCCCATTGCAACTAAATCATCTGACTCATAAAGCACTAATGGTTTTGCTGCCATTGTATCTTTTGCCATGCCTAAAGAGTTTTTGGTTGCTACAAAATAAGTAAAAACACCATCAAGCCCTGATAGAGAGTCTTTCATTCCCTCTTCAAGGCTTGCTCCTTCTCTCATTTTTTGTGCTATATAAACCGCAATCAATTCTGAGTCACATTCTGACATAAATCTCATTCCTTTATTCTCAAGAACTCTTCTGTTGTTCCAATAATTTGTAAGTTGTCCGTTATGCACAACTGATACATCACTAAAAGGATAACCCCAGAATGGGTGAGCTGATTTAATATCTACACCGGACTCTGTTGCCATTCTTGCATGGCCAATAGCATGTGTTCCAACAAGTTTATCTAAACTATATCTTTCACATACCATTTTTGCGTTTCCCAAGTCTTTAATTACTTCTAAAGATTTTCCCATTGATAATATTTCAACCCCAGGGATACTTTCAATTCTTTGAGAAAAATCTAATAAATCTTTTGTTTCAAAATCAATCTCATACCTTAATGAGTAAGGGAGAGTTCTTTCTTCTTTGACAATTTTTGCACCCATCTCGGCTAAAGTTTGATCAACAATTTTTTTTCTTTCATCGTAGACAGAAACATCTTCCATAACTGAAGAACTACCTTCTCCAACATTTTCTCCAACTTTAAAACGCATGATAAAATTTTTACCTTCCGTATCTCCGTATAATGCATAACCTGTTGAGTCTTCACCTCTGTGTTTTAATGCTTGGAGCATACCTTGGAGTTCACTTCCAACATTTGAGGATTTACCTCTATGAATTAAACCTGCTATACCACACATATTTTACCCTTCTTTTATTTATGACCTATGGAAGACAATCAAGATAAGTATCCAGATCCCATTGAGTTGTTGCACCTAAAAATCTTTCCCATTCGTCATTTTTATACCAATGGAAAACTTTATACATTTCATCTGGCATTGCAGATTTAATTACATCATCCTCAGCCAATCTATCCAAAGCTTCTCCTAAACTTAAAGGAAGTTTCTTAACATCTTTACCAGCTTTTTGTGCTTCGTAAATGTTTCTAGACTCTGGTGCGGCTGGCTTCATTTTTTTTGATATACCTTCATCACAAGCTTTTAATAATGCTGCTCCAAGTAAGTAAGGATTATGCATTGAGTCTACAGATCTATATTCAAATCTTCCAGGCGCAGAAACTCTTAAACCACAAGTTCTATTTTGGTAACCCCAATCAGCATAAACAGGTGCCCAAAATCCCTGGTCCCAAAGTCTTCGATAAGAATTTACTGTTGAAGATCCTAAAGCAGTCAAGGCAGGCAAATGTTTCATAATTCCAGCAATTGATTGCAATCCTACTTTTCCTGGTAGCTGCATATCTTTAGTATCTGGCATAAAAGTGTTGGTTCCACCTTCTACATAGCTAAAAACTTCTTCTACACCTGGTAATTTTTTATTTCCAAGTTTATTAACCTTTATCTTTCCACCTTTCCAAAGAGACATGTTTGTATGACATCCACTTGCTGACACTCCCATAAACGGTTTGGTCATAAAGCAAGCTATTAAACCATGTTCTCTTGCAACTTGTGCACAAATTTGCCTGTAGGTGGATAACCTGTCAGCATTTCTTAAAACGTTATCATATGTCCAATTAAGCTCTAGTTGACCTGGTGCATCTTCATGGTCACCTTGAATCATATCAAGACCCATAGCCTTAGCATATTCGATTACTTTCATGAATACAGGTCTTAAAGACTCAAACTGATCAATGTGGTAGCAGAAAGGTTTTGAAAACCCTTTTCCTGTAGGTGTGCCGTCTTCATTTTTTGTCAACCACATCATTTCTGGTTCAGTACCTACTCTTAACTCAAGACCATGTTTTTTTTTAAACTCATCAGCAAATATTCGTAAATTTCCTCTACAGTCAGACGTTAAATGACCTCCGGGATTTTTTCTTTCTTCTCTATTTCTAAAACAAGTAACAAATACTCTTCCAACCCTTTTATCCCACGGTAATTGAACAAAAGTTTCTGGATCAGGAATTCCAACCAACTCCATTGCCTCAGGTCCATATCCAATGTAGTTATTGTGACGATCTAAAAATAGGTTTGCTGTTGCTCCGTAAACTAATTGAAAGCCTTTTTCTGCAGTCTTTTCCCAATGATCAGCAGGTATACCTTTTCCAACGACTCTTCCAGTAACAGAGATAAATTGATAATAAATATATGTAATTCCTAATTCGTTAATTTTTTCTCTTACATTTTTAACTAATTTTGCTCTACCTGGCTGGTTTACATGTTTTTCTAGATCAGTCATTTTTCCCCTTAATCAATTATAAATTTTCTAAAACGTAACTGAAAAATTTATTTGTGTCTAGGCTTGAAGTTTAACTCCAAGGGAACGGACTGTTCGAAGTAGGGTGAAGTTCTCCCTTCTCGTAACGGTTGTATCTAAACGGTTTTAATAAATCACTCTCAGTACCAAGAATTTCTTTTGCAACAAGCTCTCCTACACCAATCATTTTATAGCCGTGATTAGCATCTGCTATCATATAAACATTTTCTAAAAATCTATCAAATATTGGGAAAGAGTCTGGTGTCATACATCCAAGTCCACCTGATGGACCTTTTCTATATAAGTCAGATTTACCCTCAAATCTTTTTTGACAATGAGCTAGAGCCGAACACCACATTTCATTAAACGCCTCAGTAGTTTGGTATTCAGGAGACTCTATTCCATATGGATCTACATTAACTTCATCAAAATGTTTATCTACAATATAAGGAGAAGTTCCTCCTTGAACTCCTAAACCTTCAATATCTGGTTTATAATAAATTCCCCAAATTTTATCTGTTAATAATTTTTTTGTTTTATCTGAATATAACGGTGCTGTTGAGTCTACGTGAACTACAGGTGGTTGCTTACCATCATTAGTTCTTAAAAAATCAGGCTCAACTCCGATCACTCCTTCTTGAAGCATCCAATATTTCCACATATCAGTTTCGTGAAGCTTACCATCTTTACCTTTTATTTTTGCTATCTTAGGAAGCTCTAACATATTCCAAAAATCTCTTGCCCATGGACCTGCGCCAACAACTACTTGTTCACATTCAATTGTACCTTTATTGGTCTCAACACCAGTAACTGCTTTACTATTACTACCTCTTTTAAAACCTGTTACTTTAACACCTTTCATTACCTGCACACCATTGCTTGTAGATTTATTTTCTAGAGCTTTAATAGAGTCCTTATTAAATGCATATCCACCTTTTTTTTCGTGTAGAACCGAAGTAATACCTTCAGCCTGCCAATCATCAAATATACCTTTCATATATTTCATACAATCTTTCTCACCCTCAATAAATTTTGACTCATAACCTATAGCTTTTTGTTGCTCATAAATACTTGCAACATCTTTATGCATAACCTCAGGTGAAATTTGTAAATATCCTACTGAATTATATTTAAAAGCCTTAGGATCGCTTTCCCAAACTGAAACAGAATGAGCCATCAATTCCCTCATTGCTGGCTGAAAATAATTATTTCTTACAACACCACATGCAATTCCACTAGCACCAGCGGCAGTGTCTTTTTTTTCTAAAACAACAATATCTCCAGGATTTTTATAAGTTTCTGATAGTTTCCAAGCAGTGCTCAAACCATGTATACCACCACCGATAATTACTACTTTTGCTTTAGTGGGTAATGACATATTAAAATCTTATTTTTTCGAAATCATAATTGATATAATTATTTTTAGAACTAAAAAGTATATATATAAAATATACACTTTAAATTTACCCGAAATAAGTGCTTAATAGCTTATATTTTTAAGAGTTGTTAAATATTCATTGAACTCCTTAATAAAAGAGTCGCTTGGCTTAATATTCTTAATTCTTTGATCTTTTGAAGTTTTCTCTAAATGAAAGAATCCTTTTTCGCAAGCTTCATTAATGATTAAAGCTGATTTTGGCCTCGATGTTTTGAATAGTTTAGTTTTTAGTTGTTCAACAGATAATTTTTTATTTTCTTTGTAGGCAGACATTACTAATAACATCATGTGATAATGAGAAGGTGATTTTCTGAAAAAATAGTTACTTGAGGTATGAGATTGTCTCATTTGATCTTCCCAGAAATTTAATAGAGTTTTTTTGTCTTTTGGCATTTAATTTATGATTTTACTCTAGACTTAGTTGGGTCATAAAAAGGAAACGCAACTACTTTGGCAGCTATTCTTTTTTGATGACCATCAATTTTACCAACTTCAACCTCAGTCCCGATTTCTGAATACTGCATATCAATTCTACACAATGCTATATTTTTATTTAAAGTTGAGGATAAACATCCACTTGTAACCACACCTATCTGAGATCTTTCGATATGAACACAGTCACCATGACCTGCAATTTCTTTACCAGCTAATTCCAACCCAACAAGTTTTTTTTGTGGGTTATTTTTTCTTTTTATTAATTCGTCTTTACCAATAAAATCCTCTTCTTTTGTTTTCAATGGAACAGCAAAACCAATACCTGCCTCAAAAGGATCTTGTTGACCATCAAACTCATTACCAAATAAAATTAATCCTGCTTCAATTCTAAGTTTGTCTAAAGCTCCAAATCCTGCAGGAATCAAACCATCTTCTTTTCCTGCTTCCATTAATTTATCCCAGACTTCAGGAGCATGTTTAGGGTGACACCAAATTTCATATCCAAGTTCACCAGTATAACCAGTTCTAGAAACAATCAATGGTATTCCTTGCAAATCCTCTATTCTGCAAATGCTAAATCTAAACCAACCAAGTTCATCTATAGAAGGCTGAGTAGGAGGTGTAAAAATTATCTTTTTTAAAATTTCTCTACTTTTTGGACCTTGTAATGAAACATTACTTATTTGGTCTGTTGAATTTTTTATATTTGCATTGAAATTTTTCTTTTTTGCAATTTCTTTTAACCATTCACCTCCATATTCATCTCCACAAATCCATCTAAAACCAGTCTCACTTAATCTTAAAAGAGTACCGTCGTCAAACATCATTCCATTTTCATAGCACATTGCAGAATATACAACTTGACCTATCGATAATTTTTTAATGTTTCTTGTAAGTGTGTAATTTAATAATTCTTCAGCGTCAGGACCAATAATTTCAAATTTTCTTAATGAAGATAAATCAATTAAAACTGCATTATTTCTACAAGCATCGTACTCATTAACAAGCCCATGTTTTGTATAATCATTTGGAAGCCAAAAACCTCTAGCATCTATAAAGTTTCTTGTTAGTTTTGAAGTTCTCTCGTAAAAGCCAGAATTTCGTGTAAGTTTTTTTTCAGAGTCTGTTTTCATCCTGAATGCAAATGATTTAGTAAATTCTTTTTTCTTGTCATATGTTCTAACAAAAATATTAGTTGGATTCCACGAATTACAAGGATCTATATCACTAGGACATGCTGTTGTTCCAATGGTTAAATCTTTTAAAGCTCTAAACATGACATAATCACCAGGACGCGAATATGACTCATCTGAAATAACTGAGTTTAATCCACCTTCAGATGTATTAAAAAATAAATTGATTGCGTGCCAGCCTTTTTGTTTTTGAAGACCATATTTAGACATACTTTCGGTAAGATTGTCAGAGCAATTTGCATGACCAAAATAACCAGCATCTTCATAGTACTTTGAAGTACAAGCAAGATTAAAAGTATCATGTTTGCCAACAGTATCTCTAATTACTTCCACTAAAGGTTCGTGGTCAGTATCATAAAATTTAGAAAATAATCCTGGTCCTGGAAACGTATGGCCCATAAAAGTCCTAGTTGTTTGCCAATCTAATCCTTTCTCGATTCCTTTTTGTAATTTTCTTGTGTCAAATGCAACAAAGTCTGAACATTGTCTTCCAGTTGGACTTATAACTTGAATATAGTCACCTTCTTTAACTTCATAGGATATGCTGCTCGCTTTACTAATATTTTTCTCATATGAGGGTTCAAAGACAGGGTTAGGAATAACGTTTAACTCTTTATCATCACTAATATTTGCTCTTTTAATATAAATAATTAAATCTGTAGGAGGATTTTGTTTTGCAACATCCATATCTTGTCCAGGAGCTGCAAATATTGCAAAACACTTATCTTTAGATTTTAATTTTATTTTTTCACCAATTTGACTATCTACATCAAACACTATTGAGGACTTTGAGTCTGAAATGTTTAAATTGAGTTTTTTAAGTTGATAATTGGTTGCTAGGATGCTCTCATCCTTTTTACTTAAGATATCTCTTATAAAATTTTTATTATTATTACTTTTAAGGTTTAAAATACCAGCATCAGATTTTCCATCTTTGCTGAAACAAATGATTTCACAAATTTGATTTCCCTCATTATTGATTATTTCTATCTCATCATCAGGGAAAATATGAAAAGCAGTGAGACCACCACCATTTACAACATGTCTTTCAACTCCTGGTGGTAAAATATTAAGTCCTGGATATTTTATTTCTTTACTAGTTCCTAACATGGTCAATGCATTATTATAATTTTTATTGTGACCATATTATACTGAAAACGAGTTGACTATACCTATAAATCAGAACATAATTTAATATTAATATTAATAAATGGGGAGAAAAAAATGAATAAAGTAATATCATTATTGTCTGCTCTTGTAATTTCTGTGGTAAGTTTTGCAGGAATTTCTAATGCTGCAGATAGCAAAAAACCCATCGTAATCCCAACTCATAACTGGTCAAGTCAAATTGTAATGGCTTATGTTATTGGTGGAATTTTCGAAAGCATGGGTAACAATGTTAAATATGTAAATGCTGACTCACAAGCAGTTTATGAGTCAATCAGAATTGGAGATGTAACTATATCACACGAAGTGTGGGAATCTGCATTTGGTAAATCATTCACAACTGCTTTAGATAAAGGTGGTCTAATAGATATGGGTGATCATGAAGCAAGAACACTTGAAGATATGGGATACCCAAACTGGGTTACAGACAAAGGATTATGCCCTGGTCTACCAGACTGGACTGCTTTAAAAAATCCTGACTGTGCTAAAAACTTTACAACACCTGATTCTCCAGATGGAAAAGGAAGAATGTTGGAAGGTCCACAAACTTGGCATGGAGATTTGATACCTCAAAGGGTTGATGCTTTAGGTTTAGGAGATCTTTGGTGGGTAAAATTTGCTGGAAGTGCTGATGCACTTTGGGCAGAATTAGCAGCAGCTGAAAAAGAAGGAAGAGGAACAATAATTTTCAATTGGACACCAAACTTTACAGATGGTGCTGGTTTTACATTTATTGATTTTCCTCCATACACTGCAGGTTGTAGACCAGAAGATGGTGGAGATGGAAAATGTGGTTCTCCAGATGGCTATCTGAAAAAAGCAGCTCATGAGGATTTTCCAAAAACTCATCCAAATGCGGCTAAAGTGTTCAAAAAAATGTCATTTTCCACAAGTCAAATTGGAGCAATGGCAGCTTTAGTTGATCTGGATAAGATGACTCATGAAGATGCAGCTAAAAAATGGTTAGCCGATAATAAAAAAGTGTGGGAAGAATTTACACACGATCATTAAGGTTAAAAATATAAAACTTATAAATCTCTCCCAACTGTGTTGGGAGGGATTTTTTTTTGTCTAATTTTTGTATAAAATAAACTCATGAAAAAAATATTTTTACTTTTAATTTTAACTGTTTTTGTAATTTCATCTGCTTTTGCTAGAAGTACTGGATGTAAAGAGGGAAACTGTGAAAATGGATATGGTAAATGGGTTTATACAGATAAAACAACTTATGAAGGAGAATGGGTTGCAACAAAAAAGGAAGGCAAGGGAGTAGAAACTTGGCCTAATGGATATATCTATAAAGGCGAATTTGAAAATAGTGTGTGGAGTGGACAAGGTATCTTAATATTCCCTGATGGTTCTACTTATGACGGTCAGTGGGCCAATGGTTTTATGAATGGTCAAGGAACGTTTACTTGGGCGGATGGAAAACAAAAGTCAGGTATTTGGAAAAATGGAAAATTACAAGAATAATGTCTCAAGAAAATTATTTTAGTAAATTTAAGGAATTACCAGAGTCGGTTAGACAGTTTGGTGGATTAATAATTATTACATTAATAATAATTTTATCTTTTGTTATTTTAAATAATATTTTTGGAGAAGGTGATGATTTAGTTAAAAGGATGAAAATAGAGGAAGAAAGAATTGCAGAAGAGAGGAAATTAAATGAATTAATATCAAGTCTGCCATCTGGAATTTTAGTAACTTTTGATGGAACAGATCATCATAGATTATCTGACGATGTTTATGAGAAAGTCTGTAAAGCTACAAAACTTATTCCACAAAGAGCAATAATGGGAGCTAATTTTCTCAATTTTAGAGCACATGAAATTTATACAATTAATGGCAATAAAATTGATGAGACATTTGTTGAGTGGGATGATGAAAAAAATAAATGTTTTGCAGGTTTCACAGTTAGTGGAAATAATGTTGGAGTAGATGAAGAAATTAAAGTAAGTGGGGAGGCATTAAGTTTTTTAAGTACTGGTATTGATACTAGAATTTATTACATCAAAAATTTTTAATTAAGGAGAGACGAATATTATATACATATTAATTCAACTAAATTTCGTATAACCTAATAATAATTTATGTCTGATACAGTTATTAAATGTGAGTCTGTTTACAAAATTTTTGGACAAAATGCCAAAAAAATGCTCCAAGAAGCTAATGGAAACGTAGATGCAAAAACTTTTCAAGAAAATGGATGTATAGTTGGAGTTAACAATGCTTCTTTTGAAGTAGCAAAAGGAGAAATGTTGGTCGTGATGGGTTTATCTGGATCAGGTAAATCAACATTGCTTAGGTGTATTTCAAGACTAACAGATGCAACAGGTGGAAAAATTTTTATAGAAGGTCAAGATTTATTGGAGCTAAACAACAAAGAACTTATTGATCTGAGAAGAAATAAAATGGGAATGGTTTTTCAAAGCTTTGCGTTGTTGCCGCACAAAACTGTAGTAGAAAATATAGCATTTCCATTACAGATTAAGGGAATTAATACTGATGAAAGCATTAGCAAGGCAATGGATATGGTTAAGTTGGTTGGATTAGACGGAAGGGAAAATTATTTTCCAAGAGAACTTTCAGGTGGACAACAGCAAAGAGTAGGTATTGCAAGATCCTTAGCTGTAGAGCCGGATATTTGGTTTTTAGATGAGCCTTTTTCAGCATTAGATCCTTTGATCCGAAAAGAAATGCAGGATGAGTTTTTAAGACTTCAAGATAAATTGCAAAAAACTATAATGTTCATCACTCATGATTTTGACGAAGCTTTAAAGCTAGCTGATCGAATAGCAATTATGAAGGATGGTGTAATTGAACAATTAGATACACCTGCTAAAATAGTTTTAAATCCTGCAACTGAATATGTAAGAAAATTTACAGAAGAAGTCCCAAGGGAAAAAGTTTTGTTAATTGAAGATGTAATGGATCAATCCACTAGTAATGAATTAGGAGATTTAAGAGTTTCAAAAGATGAGATTATTGAGAATGTTGCTGAAAAAATTCTTACTCAAGAAAAAACTGTAGGAGTTATAGATAAGAATAATAAAATTATAGGCTCTATTAATCCCACAAAAATAATTAATACAGTTTTTGGTGGAAGGAAAAATGGAAATTAGATTATGGAATTTTTAAAAAAAAATTCAAAAATTTTTCAATGGTTATTTTTACTAATTATATTTTTTGCATTATGTTTTGCAATCGAAGTTCCCGAAACATATAAATTTATAAGAGGCCAGGCAGAGTTTGTTAAAGACCCCAATCAAAGTACCTTTGTTTTTGCTGGCAAGGAGGTAAGGTATTATGCTTTTGATGTCTTTTGGAGATTACCTCCGTTACTTGGATGGTTACCTATATGGATAAATGACTCATTATTTTTCCTAATGAACGACTGGATGCCGATGGAGTTTTGGAATGAAGATACACAAGAATTTAAAACAAGACCACTTCTCTTGCAAATAAGTAGAAATTTAACTGCATTTATGACCTTTATAATTGAGTTAATTAGAGAGATTTTATTAGGTGGATTAGAAACTATTGTTGCATTTACAAGTTGGGATTTTATTGATGCTAATCCATGGGCAGAATTACCAGGTTTACCATGGACTATTGTTGCTGCAGGAGCAACAATATTATCTTATAAATTGAGTGGTAAAGGTTTAGCTATTTTCGCTGGATTAACAATGGTTTACATTTCTATTTTTGGTCAGTGGAAACCATCTATGCAAACTTTATCATTTATTTTAGTTGCCGCGCCATTGTCTTTTATATTTGGACTAGGTCTAGGTATATCTGCATTTAAAAGTAAACGAGTGGAAAAAGCTCTTTATCCAATTCTCTTGGTTATGCAAACTATGCCACAATATGCAGTTCTTGTTCCTGCGCTAGTTTTATTTGGAGTAGGTGATCATGCGGCAGTGATTATAACGATGATCGTTGCCATTCCACCAATGATACTATTAACTTTATTAGGATTAAGAGCCATACCACCCGAAGTAATTGAAGCTGGCAAAATGAGTGGATGTAACAATTGGCAATTAATGTTCAAAGTATTAATTCCTACGGCTAGAAGAGATATACTAATCGGAGTTAATCAGGTGATAATGGTTTGTTTTTCAATGGCAGTTATCTCAGCATTTATTGGTGCGAAAGGTTTAGGATTCAATTTATTATTAGCTCTTAATCAGCTTAATATTGGATTAGCTTTAGAAGCAGGTTTGTGTATTAGTCTTATCGCAATATTATTGGATAAAATGTCCTTAGCCTGGGCAAATAAACAAAATGACTATTTTGGTAATCTTACATTTTTTGAAAGAAATAAAAATGCTATATTTTTTGCAGGAGCGTTTGTAGTAGGAATAATACTCGCATATATTGGAACTTTTTTGTTCAAAGGTACATTTAATTATTTATTTGAAATTCCTCATAACAAAGGAATATCAACAGCAGATTTTTGGAACAAAGGAGTCGACTGGATCTTCGAAACATTTTTTGTATACATAAAAGCATTTAACACATGGTTAATTCAAGAAGTATTACAGCCAATGCGGGCACTTTATTTAAGAATGCCCGCAGTTGCTACAATAGTTTTAGTTGTTGGAGCAGGTTACTTAATTGGAGGAATTAGATCAGCAATGGTAGTTTGCGGTTTAACTTTATTTATAGCACTTAGTCCATGGTGGGATAGAGCATTGGTGACAACATACATGGCAACATTTGGAGTTATAGTCTCATGTTTAATTGGTTTTACAGTTGGTACTTTGTGTTTTCAAAGTAAAAGTGCAGCTAAATTTATGCTTGGGGTTTGTGACATATTTCAAACTTTTCCATCTTTTGTTTATTTAATTCCAGTAATGATGTTATTTGGAATAACAGACACCTCTGTTTTGATTGCTGTCATCGTTTACGCAACAATACCTGCAACCAGATATACAATTGAAGGTCTCAGAAGTGTTCCAATAGGTTTACATGAAGCTGCAACGATGTCTGGTGTAAATAAGTTTCAAAGATTAACAAAAATTGAATTCCCATTAGCTTTTCCTCACATGATGCTTGGTTTAAATCAAACAATAGTTTTTGCTTTATTCATGGTAATTATTGGAGCTTTCATTGGGACAGAAGACTTAGGCCAATATATTTTAAAAGCTTTATCTGATAAAAATGGTGCAGGCATAGGTCTGACATTAGGTATTTGTGTAGCATTTATAGGGTTAATTTTTGATAATTTGATAAGAACTTGGGTCGGTAAGAGAAAGAAACATTTAGGAATAGCCTAATTTTTTAATATGAAAAAAATTTTGATTATAGGATCGGGAGCAATGGGAGCTGCTTTTTCTATTCCTTTAATAGAAAATAGACACCATGTAACACTTTCTGAGCCACATAATATTAAATTAATTAGTAAATTAAATCTCAAAAAAAAGTTTCATCCGTCTTTAAAAATTAATTTACCAAAAAAAATAGAAACAAAAAAATTTGTTCCTGAAATGTTAAATTTAAAATGGGATCTTATAGTTGTAGCTGTAAGTTCAGTGGGAATAGATATAATTAGTAAATATTTATCACACCTTAAAAGTAAAACTCCTATTTTGGTTCTTACTAAAGGACTAAAGTTAGATAAAACAAAAAAAATTATTACTATGTCTGAACAGCTTAATAAAAATAACAACAAACTAAATATTTCTGTCTTAAAAGGCCCGTGCTTAGCAAAAGAGCTTGCTCGAAAGATAAAGAGTTACACTGTTATTGGGAATAAAAATATTAAGGTAGCAAAAGATATTGGAAAGATAATATCCACTAAGTATTATAAGACAGAACATACAACTGATGTTAGAGGTGTAGAGTTTTCTTCAGCAATTAAAAATATATATTCTATGATAATTGGATCAGGACAAGGCGAGAACACATCTTCAGCTTTATTTAGGAAATCAATTGATGAAATGGATTATTTAATTAAACATTTTAAGGGAAAAAAAGAAACTGTTTATGGGCTTGCTGGTGTAGGTGATCTGTACGTAAGTGCTGTTGGTGGCAGAAATAGTAAAATGGGTGATTACCTTGGTAAAGGTTTTACTTTTAAATCTGCCAAAAAAAAATTCATGAAAGATGATACCGTTGAAGGTGCCGATCTTGCTTTCGAAATCGCTCCATACATTTTAAAGAAAATTAATCGTAAAAAAATACCTTTAATGATTGCATTATTAAATGCAATTACAAAAAATAAAAAATTAAAAATAAAATATTAAATTTTATCTATTTAGAAAAGTTTTCATAGAATCGTCCATTGCTTTTTCCCAAGGCGTATGATGGATTGGAGCAATAGAACCAGTCACAGGTGAAGAAAAGGATTTATTTCTATAAGTTAGAATGTCTTCAACTTTATGATGCTCCCACTCTTTAAAATGTTTTCTAATTAATTCAAAATCTATCTTAGGATAATCTGACATTTCATGAAGTTCTTTGGTATATTCTGTTTGAAAATCTATCATTTGATCTGGATTTTCTAATTTTTCTTCCATTCCAACCCACTTGTTGATGTCCTTTTCTATTTCATCATTATCAGGCATTTCGATCTTACCCATAATAACGTCTCTTGCATACCAAGCTTGGCAATCAAACATATTAAAAGTATGAAATTGATCCTGCATTCCTAAATATAAAATTTTATGATTATCTTGCCATACTACCCCCTTGTATAATTTTGGTGGGTATAATCTATTATGGGTTTTTAATTTTAAACTTTCATCTAAAAATGGAAAATGATGAAGATAACCAGTGCATAAAATTATGACATCTGCCTCTTGTTTTGTTCCATCTTTGAAAATTGCATTTTTACCATCAAGTTTATCTAAGTAATGAACTTCTTTCATACCTTTGGGCCATTTAAATCCCATTGGATTATGTCTATAGCCAATAGTAACACTTTTAGCTCCATATTTATTACACTGTAGCGCAATATCTTCTGCAGAATAGCTACTGCCAAGAACAATTACATTTTTATCTCTGAATTCTTCAGCATCTCTAAAGTCGTGAGAATGCATAATTCTTCCAGGAAAGGAATTCATTCCCTCATATTCTGGGATAAAAGGAACAGAAAAATGACCAGTCGAAATAACCAAATAATCAAAATTTTCAGTTAAAATTTTATTATTAGCTTTGTCTTGATAGCTAATTTCAAACTTGTCATTTTTAAAAGATGTATTTGTAACTCGAGTATTAAATTTAATTTTATGTTTTAAATTACCTTTACTTACTCTTCCAACTATATAGTCATACAGAACTTCTCTAGGAGGAAAAGATGGTATTGGTTTACCAAAGTGGTCATCAAAAGAATAATCAGCAAACTCCAAACATTCTTTTGGACCGTTTGACCATAAATATCTGTACATGCTGTTTGGTACTGGATCTCCATATTGGTCAGAACCTGTTCTCCAGCTATAATTCCAAAGGCCACCCCAGTTATCTTGTTTTTCGAAACAAACTATTTCTGGTATTTTTTCTCCTTTATTTTCCAAATGTTCAAATGATCTTAACATTGAAAGACCACATGGACCCGCACCTATAATTGCTACTTTAGACATCTAAATTTTCCTATCATTAATAATTCTATAAATATATCTTACTAACAAAAAAAAGAAAAATAAAATTATTATTTACTATGAATCATAATTGGAATTACCCAACTTTGATGTGGGTAGGCGAAAATAGGATTAATGATCTAGTTGATGCCTGCCAAGAACTAAAAATATCAAATCCATTATTCGTTACTGATAAAGATTTAATTAATCTTGATATGATTAAACATATATTGCAGAATTTAAAAAAAAAATTTAATAATTTAGAAGTTTTTTCAAACTTTTCAGGAAATCCAATAGGTCAAAATGTAGATGAAGGTGTAAAAGTTTATAACAAATCTAACTGCGACGGTGTAATAGCAATTGGTGGAGGAAGCGCACTTGATGTTGGTAAGGCAATAGCATTTATGTGCGGTCAAGAAAGGCCAATTTGGGATTTTGAGGATATTGGAGACTATTGGAAAAGAGCTGAAAGCTCTAAAATTCCAAGTATTATAGCAATACCTACAACAGCTGGAACAGGCTCTGAAACTGGACGGGCATCAGCAATTATAAATAAAGATACAGCTGTTAAAAAAATTATTTTTCATCCAAAGATGTTGCCATCAATTGTTATTTTAGATCCCGTTTTAACTCTAGATCTTTCGCCAAGATTAACAGCAGCGACTGGCATGGATGCATTAGCACATAATCTAGAGGCATTTTGTTCACCAGGTTTTCATCCAATGGCAAATGGTATTGCAATTGAAGGTATTAAATTAATTAAAAAATATTTAATTACTGCCTATAAAGATGGAAAAAACATCGAAGCAAGAATGAGTTTACTTTCAGCTTCATCGATGGGCTCAACTGCATTCCAAAAAGGTCTTGGTGCCATTCATTCTTTAAGTCATCCAGTTAACTCAAAGTTTAACATTCATCATGGTTTATCAAATGCAATATTTATGCCATATGTATTATCATTTAATAAAAGTGAAATAGAACACAAGATATTAGAAATTTGTGATTATTTAAATGTAAATAAAAGTTTTGATAGTTTTTTAGAATGGATTTTAGATTTAAGAAAAGATTTAAATATACCTCATAAATTATCAGATGTGATGGACTGTAATAATATTAATCTTGATGAACTTTCTTTAATGGCTTTTGAAGATCCATCTACTGGAGGAAACCCAAAAAAAATTAATCAAAAGGATTTAAAAGAAATGTATGAAAAAAGCATTTCTGGAAACTTGTTTTAATGAAAAAAATATTAATTGTTGAAGGAAATTTGAGAGAAGAAAACCAACATTTTTCATCTGCAGGTATTCAAACACATACTGAAAGTTTGAAGGATAGTCTTAGTTTTTTCACAAAAGATTTAACTACAGATGTTGTTAATCCTTCATCAGATGAAAATATATTTAAAAATATAGACGATCTGAATAGTTACGATGGACTTATTTGGGGCGGTAGTAGCTTAAATATTTATAACGACACTCCTGAAATTAGAAGACAGATACAGTTTATGAAAGAATGTCAAAAAAAAATTAAAAAAATCTTAGCAATATGTTGGGGTATGCAAGTAGCTGTCACAGCCGCAGGAGGTGAGGTCAAAAAAGGTACTAAAGGTTCACATAAAGGAATTGCATTTGATATTGAAATAAATGAAAGGGGATTAGACCATCCACTTTACAAAAATAAAAAAAAAAAATTTAATACACCTGCTTTTAATTTTGATGAAGTAGTTACAATGCCACAAAATTCAGTATTATTAGCTTCAAATCCAATTAATAAAGTTCAAGGTTTAAACTTTAAAGTAAATGATTGTGATATCTGGGGGCTTCAATATCATCCAGAAATTACATATAACAAAATGGTTAACATTATTGTTTTTAGAAAAGAGAAGCTATTAAAAAAAGAAGCTTTTAGTGACGAGAAGGAAATTAACAGTCACATACAACATATTGAAAGTGAAAATAAGAAGCTTGATAAAATTTCTAGGATGAGGGAATTAGAAAATTGGTTAAATTACCTTAATTTAGAATAATCCTTCGATATCACCCATATCATTTAGTTTTATAGAGTCTGCTGCAGGGACACGAGGTAGTCCCGGCATAGTCATAATTGCTCCACAAACAACAACAATAAATTCAGCACCTGACGAAAGTCTTATTTCTCTTACAGGCAAAACATGGCCTGTTGGTGCACCTTTAAGATTTGGATCAGTTGAAAAACTGTATTGTGTTTTTGCTACACAAATTGGCAATTCTCCATAGCCTACTTCCTCAAAACTTTTTAATTGATCTCTTATTTTTGTATCAGCAATCACTTTATCGGCTCTATAAATTTCTTTTGCAATTGTCTCTATCTTTTTAAACAGAGGTGTTTTACTTTCATAAAGAAAATTAAACTTAGCATCTTTTTTTTCGCACAAATCAGCAACGTGTACCGCTAATTCTTTTGTTCCTTGACCACCATTTGTCCAGTGTGTGCATAAACTTGCTTTTACCCCTAAGTTTTCACAAAAATCAATTAAAGCTTTAACTTCACTATCTGTATCTTTAATAAAATGATTAACCGCAATCGCAACAGGTAATCCAAATTTTTTAACATTTTCTATGTGTCTTTCAAGATTCACTAGACCTTTTTTTAAAGCCTCAACATTTTCATTTTTTAAGTCATCCTTTGCAACACCACCGTGCATTTTTAAAGCTCTAATTGTTGCTACGATGACAACACAACTCGGTTTCAAATTAGATTTTCTGCACTTAATATCTAAAAACTTTTCTGCCCCAAGGTCTGCACCAAAACCTGCTTCTGTTACAACATAGTCTGCAAGTTTTAATCCAGTTTTAGTTGCTATAACTGAGTTACATCCATGTGCAATATTTGCAAAAGGACCACCATGAATAATTGCAGGGTTATTTTCTAATGTCTGAGTTACATTTGGTCTGATCGCATCTTTTAATAATACAGTCATTGGACCATGTGCTTTCAAGTCTTTCGCGTAAACTGGTTTTTTATCTCTTGTATAAGCAATTGTAATATTGCCAATTCTTTTTTCTAAATCTTCCAAATCATTTGATAAGCAGAAAATTGCCATGATTTCCGAAGCAACGGTAATATCAAATCCGTCTTCCCTAGGAAAACCATTTGCTACTCCTCCTAAATTTATATTTATTGATCTTAATGAACGGTCATTCATATCCATAACTCTTTTCCAAACAATCCGTCTTACATCTATATCTAATTTGTTACCCCAATAGATATGATTGTCGATTAATGCTGATAATAAATTATGAGCTGATGTAATTGCATGAAAATCTCCGGTAAAATGTAAATTAATTTGCTCCATCGGAACAACTTGAGCATAACCTCCTCCAGCAGCACCACCCTTCATCCCAAATGAAGGCCCAAGACTTGGTTCTCTTAAACAGACTATAGATTTTTTTCCAATTTTATTTAATCCATCATTTAAACCAACTGAAGTAGTTGTTTTTCCTTCACCAGCAGGTGTAGGTGTAATTGCAGTGACTAAAATTAGTTTCCCTTCTGGTTTATCTTTTAATGTGTCTAAATACTCCAGATTAATTTTTGCAATGTGTCGTCCCATTGGACTGAAAGCAGCACTCTCATCTGGAACATTTATCTTTGCTAATACCTCATTTATAGGCTGCATTTTTGCTTCTCGAGCTATTTGGATGTCTGATTTAATATCACTCATTATTAATCCTATAAATAATATGTTAACGTTGCAGACTTCTTATCCTTTTTTGTCATATTTGGAAACTTCTAAAAAATATATATAAAAAAAATAAGAACTATTTATATTCTTTGTTATAAAATTAACTAATGCAAAAATACTCCATATTTAATTTAGTTAAAAACGCATTTTCTAATCATGAAAACTGGGATTTAGCTTGGAAGGATCCAACCCCAAAAGAGGAATATGATGTAGTTATTATTGGTGGTGGAGGCCATGGACTTGCAACTGCATATTACCTTGCAAAAGAACATAATATTACAAAAGTTGCAATTATTGAAAAAGGCTGGATAGGTGGCGGAAACGTTGGAAGAAATACAACGATAATTAGATCAAACTATATGCATGATGAGAATGCACTCTTCAGTGAGTTTGGAATGGATCTGTGGAGAAAAATGAGCCAGGATTTAAATTATAATGTGATGTTCTCACCAAGAGGAATTATTAATCTTGCACACTCCGATTCACAAATGAATGCCTACGCAAGAAGAGGAAATTCGATGAGATTAAATGGAATTGATGCTGTTTTGTTAAACCGTGAACAAGTGAAAGAAATAATTCCAATGGCTGACTTTTCCGAAGATGTAAGGTTTCCAATTTTTGGTGGATTAATGCAGCCTAGTGCAGGTACAGCAAGACACGATGCAGTTGCTTGGGGTTACGCACGTCAAGCAGACTCTATGGGTGTTGATATAATTCAAAATTGTGAAGTAACTGGTTTTGATGTTACAGCAGGTAAGATTAATGGCATAAGAACATCTCGAGGAAATATAAAAACTAAAAAAGTTGGATTATGTGTTGCTGGAAGTACAAATATTTTAGCTGAAAAGTTAAATATGACTTTGCCAATAGAAACTCACCTTCTTCAAGCATGTGTATCAGAGCCTGTTAAACCAATTTTAGATAGAGTAGTAACTTTTGGTGCAGGTCATTTTTACATAAGTCAATCTGATAAAGGAGAAATGGTAATGGGTGGAGACCTTGATGGATATAATAGTTACGCTCAAAGGGGAAATTTACCAACTCTTCAACATGTTTTAACAGAAGGAATTGCAATGATGCCTTTTTTAAGCAAATTGAAAATGCTTAGAACTTGGGGTGGTATAATGGATATGTCAATGGATGGTTCACCTATTATAGATAAAACACATATTGATGGTTTGTATTTAAACTGTGGTTGGTGTTATGGTGGTTTTAAAGCAACGCCAGCTTCAGGTTGGACATTCGCTCATACAATCGCTCAAGATAGAGTTCACGAACTGAATGCTGGATTTAGTCTAAATCGATTTAGTAGTGGACACTTAATTGATGAAAAGGGACTTGGTACTAAGACCTGGATATCTTAAATGCTTCACATTAAATGCCCACATTGTGGGATGAGATCACAAAATGAATTTTCTTATGGTGGGGATGCTAGTGTAAAAAGACCTGAGCTTAATAAAGAAATCTCTGATGAAGAATGGGATAACTTTGTTTATAATCGAAAAAGTTTAAGAGGTAAGCACTTAGAGTTGTGGCAGCATCTATATGGATGTAGACAATGGATTAAGGTGGAAAGAGACACCTCTACTCACGAAATATTTAATACATATAAAGCTGATGAGGAAATTTCTTAATGTCTCAAAAATTTAGATTAGAAAATGGTGGACTAATCAATAGGGATAAAAAATTATCATTTAAATTTAATGGAAAAATATACTATGGTTACGAAGGAGATACTTTAGCATCTGCTTTAATTGCTAATGGAGTACATTTAGTCGGTAGAAGCTTTAAATATCATAGGCCAAGAGGGTTTTTTGGAGCTGGGGTAGATGAGCCTTATGCAATAGTTCAGCTTTATAGAAATAATGAGACAGAGCCAAATATTAAAGCTACTGAGCAAGAGCTTTTTGAAGGACTAGAAGCCAAAAGTGTAAATTGTTGGCCAAGCGTAAACTTTGATATTGGTGCAATTAATAACTTTTTAAAAATTTTTCTACCTGCAGGATTTTATTACAAGACTTTCATGTGGCCTAAAAGTTTTTGGTATCGAGTTTATGAACCTTTTATTAGAAAAGCTGCAGGTTTAGGTGTTGCTTCTACAAAACATGATAAAGAGAGATATGAACATAAATATGAGTATTGTGACTTATTAATTGCAGGTTCTGGTCCATCAGGTTTGGCAAGTGCTTATGCAGCAGCAAAAAATGGTGCAAGAGTAATTCTAGCTGAAGATAAACCAAGATTTGGAGGATCTCTGTTAACTAGTGATGTAAATATTGGAAATCAATCAGGTGAGGATTGGGCAAAAAGTATTATTTCTGAATTAAAAGAAATGCCAAATGTTGTTGTTAAAAATAGATCTCAAGTTTTTGGGTATTATGATCATAATATGTTAGTGATGTCAGAAAAAGTTAGCGATCATTTACCAAAAACGAAAAAACATCATCCAAAACAAAGACTTTGGTATATTAGGGCAAAAGAGGTTTTAATTTCCTCAGGATCAATTGAAAGACCACTAGTTTTTGGGAATAATGATACTCCTGGCGTGATGTTGTCTTCAGCAGCAAAAGAATATTTAAAAGTTTACGGAGTGTTAGTCGGTAAAAATCCGTTAGTTTTTACAAATAATGACAGTGGATATGAGACGGCAATTGAATTTAAAAAAAATGGAATTAATCCAATTATTTTAGACTCTAGAATTAATCCTCAATCGGAAATAATTGATGAAGCAATTAATCTTGGTATTAAAATAAAATTTTCGTATGTTGTTGTTGCTGCACAGGGATACAAAAAAGTAAGTTCAGCAGATATAGCAAAAATTTCAGATGATAAAAAGCAACTTGGTACAATTGAAAATATTAAGTGTGATTGTATTTGTGTTTCAGGCTTTTGGACGCCAACTATTCATCTAGCCTCACAATCAGGAAATAAAACTAAATTTAAGGATGCAATTGATGCCTTTGTGCCTGGTACATCTAAGCAGAATGAAACAACCCTAGGTGCTGCTAATGGGATTTTTACATTAGAAGAAACGCTAAAAGACTCGTTTATGGCTGGCCAACATATATCGAAAAAGATTACAAAAAATGATAATAAAATTTCTTTTCCAAATGTTGTTGAGAAAAAATCTTCTCAACATGATAAGTTTTGGTGTGTACCTCTGCCTAAAGGAAAAAATTATAAGAGATTTTTAGATTTTCAAAATGATGTTGCTGTTTCAGATATCGAAATAGCTTTAAAAGAAGGGTATCGATCAATAGAGCATGTTAAAAGATACACAACTTTAGGAATGGCAACTGATCAAGGTAAAACAAGTAACTTGAATGGACTACAATTAGTTTCTGAAATTGAAAATAAAGTTGTACCTGCAGTAGGTCATACAACTTTTAGACCTCCATATACTCCAATATCTATTGGAGCAATTGTAGGAAGAGAAGTTGGAAAACATTCTAAACCTACTCGTAAATCTCCAATGCATTCGTGGCATGAAAAAAATAATGCAGTATTTGTTGATGCAGGAGTTTGGTTAAGACCAAGATATTACAAACAAGGGAGTGAAACTCTTTTTGAAGCATCAAAGCGTGAAGCTAAAAATGTTAGAACTAATGTTGGTATTTGCGATGTTACTACCTTGGGAAAAATTGATATCAAAGGTCCTGATGCTGCCGAACTGTTAAATAGAGTTTACACAAATGCTTGGTTAAAGTTACCAGTTGGTAAAGCAAGATATGGGGTGATGCTAAGAGAAGATGGAATAGTTATGGATGATGGAACAACAACTAGAATTTCTGAAAATCATTATCATATGACAACTACTACAGCTCAAGCTGCTAATGTGCTTTCACATTTAGAGTATTATCTACAACTTGTTTGGCCTGAATTGAATGTTAATGTAGTTTCAACAACTGAACAGTGGGCTGGTGCGGCAATTGCAGGACCTAAATCTAGAAAATTATTAGAAAAATTATTTCCTAACAATGATGTTTCAAACGAAGGACTCCCTTTCATGGGTTATATGGAGTCAGATTTATTTGGTGTTAAAGCTAGAATTTTTAGAATCTCATTTTCAGGTGAATTAGCTTATGAAGTGAATGTAGAGTCTAACAATGGACATTTTATGTGGGAAAAAATCATTGAACTAGGTCAAGAGTTTCAAGTGCAACCTTATGGAACAGAAGCATTATCGACTTTAAGAATTGAAATGGGACATGTGGCAGGATCAGAACTTGATGGAAGAACTATTTCTTACGATACTTCATTGGAGGGATTAATTAGTAAAAATAAAGATTTTATTGGTAAAAGATCATTAAATAGAGAAGCTTTTACTTCAAGTGACAGACAAAAGATTGTCGGAGTTGTCCCTTTAGATAAAAAAACAAGTATTCCAGAAGGTTCTCATTTAGTGAAAGATGCTCAGGCTCCTTTACCAAACAAAAAATTAGGACACATATCTGCCTCATGCTGGAGTGTGGAGCATGATAATCCTTTTTCTCTTGCAATATTAAAGGATGGAAAAAATATGATTGGAGAAAAATTATTTGTTATGTCTCCATTGAAAAACAAAGTAATTCCAGTTGAAATTGTTTCGTCACACTATGTAGATCCAAAAGGAGAAAGAGTTAGATCATGAGCCCAATATCAGCTTTAGAAAATATCCATCAAAAAGGACAATTCGGTGATTATGAAGGAAAAAATGAAATAAATTTAATTAAAATTTCAGAAGTAAAAAACTTATTTATTACTCAGATTGTTCAACATAAAAATTCTAATGTTGTATATGAGGAAATTAAAATAGATAATCTAAACCTAAGCTCAAAACCATTATCAATAGAAAGTAATGAAAATACTCGAATTCTCTGGAACGGGCCAAGAAATTGGCTGGTTATTACAACTGAAAAAGAGGTTTTTTTGGAAATTGATAAAAAATTTGAAGAGAAAGATTTTGCAATTACAGATATTTCTCATTCAAAATCAATTATTGAACTTGAGGGTAATGATGCAAAGGAAGTTTTAAAAAAAGGATGCCCTTTTAATTTTAATGAATTTCATAAAAACAATTGTGTGAATTCAACATACAATGGAATGTCTATAATTGTTGATATGATAAATGATAATCCTGATACATTTAGAATTTTTGCTCTTAGAAGTTTTGGAGAGTCACTTTACCATTCAATAACAGACTCGTCCTTGGAATTTGGCTATATAGGAAAATAATTTAATCTCTTGTAGCTATATAAACACCAATTGTTGCAATTAAAAAACCTAAAAGATCTAAATTACTAAGGCTTTCGTTTAAAAAAAGCCAAGCCATTAAAGCAGACGTAGGAGGAATTAAAAAAAAAATAGAAACGGTTTTACTTGCAGAATTTCTTTTAATTAAAAACATTAAAATTGTAAAGGCCCCAAATGACACTAAAAAAATCTGATGGCTCATCGCAACTAAAAATGTAGTTGAGAAATCAATATAAGGTTCTGCAAAAAGAATAATAATTATAACATGAAAAATAAATCCCCCTAAAGCTTGGTTCATATTACTGACAGATAAAGGTAAATTATTACTTAATTTTTTTTGCCAAATAGTTGATGTTGTTATAGCTACTAACGCAATTATTGTTGCAACTAATCCAATAGTTGGAATTTCATTACCTATGTCAAAACCTAAGACCATTACTGCGCCAGAAAAACCTAACAAAACTCCTATCCATTGTTTTACAGAAACTTTTTCGTTTAAAATAGGACCACTCAATGCATTAGTTAGTATAGGTTGAAGTGTTACTATAAGTGCTGCAATCCCTGTAGGCATTCCTTTTGAAATCGAAAAAAAAACACCTCCTAAATAAATACCATGAAAAAGAACACCACTAAAAAAAGATTCAAAAAAGTTTTTTCTATCAACTATAATTTTCTTTTTAGAATAAATAGAAAATAAGAAAAAACCTATTGCAACTAAACCAAATCTAAAAGCAAGAGCTGAGAAAGGATCGCTATTATCTATAATTGGCTTAGTTGTTATAAATGCAGAAGACCAAAGCAGAATAAAGATAAATGGAAAAACTCTTATCATTTTTGTTTTATAGTTAATTATTAAACATAGTCTCAATAATAATACTCAGTTTGATCTATTTCTATCTTGAGTTGAATACTTAAATCAGTATTAATTAAATACTCTGTTATGAAAATATTAAAAATATTTTTTCTCACCTTTTGTTTAATATTTTTATCAGGATGCTTTCAAACAACATCCCTTTTAGGCCCAGGAGTAACTGTTGCTACTACAGGAAATGTATTTCAAGCAAGTCTTCAATATGGGGCTAATACAGCATTGAAAAATGAAACTGGTAAAGATGTTTTATCCCATATTAAAGATACAGTTGATGAAAAAAATAAAGAAAAAAAACTTCACGTTAAATTAAAAAAGTTATTAGAAAATAGAATACAAAATACTAGACAAAAATTGTTATCTAACTAATTTAGAATATCTAATTTTATTAATTTGTCTTGTTTCGTCTCCTTACACCACATCTCATAACTTTCACAGACTCGCCAAAGATGATCAAAGGCTCTTTGAGATATTTCTAATGGGAAATGGCTTTTGGTATAATAGAGTTTAGGAATTTTCATTAAAAGTTTTATCATAGAATCTTTTTGTACTTCTAATAATTTCAAAGTTTCAATGTTTATTTTCTTACCTGTAACTTCATCAACAAATTTGTTCCTTTTTAATTTTTCAAACCATTTATCATGAAACTTACCTGAGCTAATTAATTCATACTCTTTAGATGTCATAAATATTTCAAATGCTTGAATGTTATTAGTTTCTGGATTTTTATTTTTAATTTCAATTATTTTAAAATAAATAAATTCAGCAACTCTAAGCAAATATGGCTTTTCAATCTTTGACTGCATAACTTAATTTTTATGTTTTGCCATAGCAGACTCTGCCAAAATAAGATTAGGATCTAAAAATATTTTTGAAGATTTTATATTTTTAAATGATTTGAAAGCAAATATTGCTATTGGAAGTTCTGTACATCCCAAAATTATTTTTTTGCATTTAATGTTCATTAAATATTTTATTGCTGGCTTGATTGCTTTTTCTGCTGCACGAACATTACCCATTTTTACAAATTTAATTGCTTTGTTTACTGAGTTTTTCTGAACATTTTCTGAGGGTATTATAAGATTATAATTTTTATCAAAAAAATTATTATAAATGCCAGTTTTCAAAGTACCCTCGGTGGCTAAAAGACCCACTTTTGAATTTTTTTTACAATTTTTTTTTGTGAATTTAAATACTTCTTTAGGCATATTTATTATGGGAATATTTATTTTCTTTCGCAAATCATCGTACCAATAATGAGCAGTATTGCAGGGGATAACAATAAATTTACATTTATTTTTCTCAAGTAATTTACAACCTTTAAGTAAACTTTTTAAAACTCTTTCGTACTTTATTTTACTTTTCTTGTTTGTAGATTTGTTAGAAAGATTTTTTGTTTGAGATCCAATTGACTCAGGTCTACCAGGAATATTAGATTTGTTGTATAGTAAAAATAATGGATATTCTTGATCAATTCTTCCTCTATTCAGAACTGCAAGTTTGTTACAAAAATCAAGTCCTGCTTGAGTCCCCATTCCACCTAAAATTCCAATCATAATTTCTAATTAATTTATAAATTTTGATTTTAATTTTTTATAATTAATAATTGTGTTTAAACGTTGATTTTCATTATTCGGTATTGGCTGAAATATATAAAATAGAAAAACTAATTTAATGTTTTCAGCCAATAGGAAGTGTGAAATTATGCAGTTTTTAAGTTAACTGCTGAAGGACCTTTAGGACCATCTTCAACATCGAAAGTCAAAGCTTGACCCTCATCTAAACCGTTCATACCAGCGTCTCTAACAGCTGAAACATGTACAAACACATCTTTTTCTTTATCTTCTCTTTCAATAAAACCAAAACCTTTGGTTGGATTGAACCATTTTACTTTTCCTTGTAGACTCATATTTATCTTCTTACTTTTTGTTATATTAATTTATTACTTATAATTAAGTAATCCTGGCTTTGTTTAGATTTTGGAGGGTTTTGTCAACAAAATATATTATAAATTAAAAATATTTTCTAATTTGTGTCAATAATTTTGGTTAAATATACAGAATTTACATCTTCTTTATAGTGTGCAAAAGGTTGACATTCCTCAAATTTACATTTTTTGAAAAGTTTTCTTGCTGGTAAAAAAAAATCTCCTGCACCAGTCTCAATACTTAATCTTTTAATCTTAAGTTTCTCAGCCTCTTTTATCAAATGATTAATTACATGAACTCCATAACCTTTATTTCTAAAATCATTATGAATTCTTATGGATTTAAATTCTCCATGACCCTCTTCTAGAAGTTTAAGAGCACCGCAACCTATTAAATTTTCATTTTTCCATAAACTCCAAAATTTAATTGATGATACTTTTAATCCAGGAATATCCAAAACATGAGTACTACTTTTTGGTGATGCAGCTCTAAGCTCAACAAAGTGTTTGCTGAGAAGTTCATGGACTTTAGGATTGTCAAAATTACTTTCTATTGATCTAAACATTTAAATTAATATTGTGATATGACCCATTTTTCTTTTTTCTTTAATCTCCTTTTTTAAATAATCAAAGAAATATTCATTCTCTTTTAAGTTTGGGGCGTTTCTGTAATGAGATATCTGATCACCAAGTAAATTTATCATTTTTGCATTAGAAATTTTTTTTAATGGTATTTGCTCTAATCCACAAACAGCTCTAATATGATTTTCAAATTGGCTTACATTGTATGCATTTATTGTTAGATGGCCAGAGTTATGTACTCTTGGTGCAACTTCGTTTACATATAAGTTATCATTTCTATCAACAAAAAATTCTACACACAAAGTACCCACATATTTTAATTCCTCAGCAATTAAAATGGCCCAATCTTTAGATTGATTAAAAATTTTTTCACTTATATCAGCTGGTATTTTAGCATGTTTTAATATTTGATCTTCATGTGTGTTTTCAATAGGCTCATAAATTTCATATTTATTATTATTAAATCTAGTTATTATTATTGAGATTTCCTTTTTAAGTTTAACTAGTTTTTCAAGAATATATCCTCTAGAAAAATCTAAATTAATTAAATTTAATTCTTTAATAGAACTTATAGGATACTGTCCTTTACCATCATAACCTAATGTTGTTGTCTTCAATATCCCAGGTAAAAAATCTTCTACTGCGTCTATGTCTGACTTTTTCTCAATAGATACATATCTTGTTGTTCTGATATTTAACTTATTTATAAAATCTTTTTCAGCCAACCGATGTTGAATGAGTCTATTTACTGAAGGTTTAGGTAAAACTGGTTTTAACTTATTTATTTCGTTAAGCGTTTCAAAAGGTATATTTTCAAATTCATAAGTTACAACGTCAACTTGATTAACAAAATCACTAATTTTCTTCTTGTCATCATAATTTCCTGAAATAAATTGATTACAAAAGTTCTGAGCTGGTGCATCTAAATCGTCAGAAAAAATTATAGTTTTAACGTTTAATTTTTTTGCAGCAATTGCTAACATGCTACCTAACTGTCCGCCCCCTATAATACCAAGAGTAATATCAGACATTTATTTAGGATTTTTTTTTACTGATTTAGTTTGACTAGATCTCCAGTTGATCAATTTACGTTTAACAGATGCATTCTGGTTTGCTATTATTGACGCTGCTAGTAATGCAGCATTAATTGCACCGTCTTCACCAATAGCAAGTGTTCCAACAGGTATTCCTTTTGGCATTTGAGCTATTGATAATAGACTGTCTAAACCTTTCAATTTTTTGCTTTCGATAGGTACACCAAGAACTGGTAATGATGTAAGTGCTGAGATCATACCGGGTAAATGTGCCGATCCTCCAGCACCTGCTATGATTACACCTATATTATTTTGTTCCACTTTTAGAGCATAATTATACATTCTTTTTGGAGTTCTGTGAGCTGATACAATTTTTGTTTCAAAAGAAATACCAATTTTTTTTAGGGTTATTTCCGCTTGCCGCATAGTCTTATAATCAGACTGACTACCCATAACGATTGAAACTTTTAGATTTCTATTTTTTTTCATGAGAAATAGTAATTAGTTTATTTCAAAATTAACTTAAAATTTCAATAAAATTAATAGTATTTAAAAACATATTGATTAGAGTTCAACTAATATGAATTTTAAAATTGATAACCTTCAATATTGTAATTGGTCAAGAGAAACCTTCGAGTTTAACAGATCTGCAGGTCTTGATGCTGTTCATGTTACAATAGTTTATCATGAAGACTACGATGAGTTATTAAATGAGATTAAAAAATGGGAAAAACTTTTTAAAGAAAACTCAGATATAATATTTCAAGGCTGGGACTACAAAGATATAGATAAGGCAAATAAAGAGAAAAAAACTGCAATTTTTTTTGGTTTTCAAAATTGTTCTCCCATAGAGGATGATATAAAATTAGTTGAAAAAATACATAAACTAGGTTGCCGATTTATGCAGCTAACTTATAACAACCAATCATTATTAGCTACTGGTTGCTATGAAAATACAGATAGTGGAGTTACAAATTTTGGACGTGAAGTCATAAAAGAAATGAATAGGGTGGGTGTAGTAATTGACATGTCACATTCAGCTGAAAAAAGTACAATTGACGCAATCGAATTAAGTCAAAAACCAATAGCAATAACCCATGCAAATCCAAATTTTTGGCATCCTGCAAAAAGAAACAAATCGTCTGATTTGTTAAAAATTTTAAGTGATAGCGGAGGTATTCTTGGATTATCTTTATATCCTCATCATTTGAAAGATAATACAAATTGTACTCTTGAAAGTTTTTGTGAGATGGTTGCTAAGACAGCTGAAATAATGAACACGAAACAAATAGGTATCGGATCTGATCTTTGCCTACAGCAACCTGATAGTGTTGTTGAATGGATGAGAAACGGAACATGGTCTAAACGCACAAATTTTGGTGAAGGTAATAAAAATAAACCTGGCTTTCCCAAACAACCTGAATGGTTTAAGGACGCTAGGGGTTTTTCAAATATCGAAAAAGGTCTTAAAAAAGTTGGATTTTCTGATGTAGAGACAAATGGAATACTTGGAAACAACTGGTACAATTTCTATAAATTAATTTAGTTATGAAAGTTCAACTTAGAGATCCAAACACGATAATGAAATTGTCAAGATTGGGATCATTTCATCAGTCTAAACTGTCTTTTTTAAGAAGCTTTCTTAATGAATTTAAAGACTGGGAATATAAGAGAGATTTATTTAATCTAGACAGATTTGGTTATGGACATGCGGTCTACTCTTTTAAGAAAGATAAAAGAACTTATTCACTAATTTGTTTTGCAAATAAAATTAAAGATGACGAAAGATCTGATAGAGTAATTGCAACAAAATGGGATGCAGCATTTACATTGCATGATGGTGTTCCTACACAAAAAGATATTGATAGACTTAAAAATGAAGTACCAAGGCAGGAAGTTGGTAGACTTTCATTTAAAGAGCTGACATTGTCCAGAGCAAATAAATCTGTTCGAGTATTTAATCATGTAGTTGAAAGATTAAGTGAAGGTAAACAACCAGATTTAGAATTACTATCAAATGTTGGATATTTGTACAGAACAACTGCAGTATATGGGTCCGGAAAATTTGGCTTAGCAGATCGTTTTAGAATTAAGAACAGAGAAGAAATCAATGGTCCTTTTAGATTGGAAATGATGCTAGTTTATTTAGTTAGGCAATTTACATTTGATCAAGTAAACCACGTTGCTCATCACAAAAATCCCAGTAAATCTGTTGTATTAGATAGAAAGATTTGTAAAAATTTAGGTATTGGAAATTCTACTGGATTAGGTATGGCTCCATTTATAGTAAATCATCCAACATTATTGAATAATTGGGTAATGAGCAGAGAGATCGCCTTAAAAAAAATAAGAGAAATAAAAATAGTTAAGAAAAAAGACAGTGTTTTATTTATTGATTGCCTTAAAAAATCTTTAACAAACATTACTAGCTGGAATACTGATAGTGAGTATCAGCAAATTAAAATTAAAAACCTATTAAAAGACATAAAAAAATTTATGCACTTTATTGATAATAATTTTGATTTTGAAGACGAATACCCTTTTAACCAAATATATCTTTGGTTAGAAGATAAAGCATGTGAGGAGTGTATTGAGTATGTAGTTTCTATTATGATGGAACCATATAATGAAATAACTAATCCTTTAGTAAGTCAGATGAGTTCTGAGGAGGATAAATATTTTACTATTCCAACCAACAGAACAACTAAAGATTTAATCAATATTATTGAAAAAAAATATTCAAATATTTTAAAAATAAACTTTGAAAAAAAACAAAATACACAAAATTTTTGGTTTATTTCTAAGAATAAAGAGGAGCCAAGATTAGCTGATAGATTTAAAGAAGGCGGATCCAAATTAGAACAACCACTTGCAATAGCTAGAGATGTAAAAAAATTGCATAAAAAATTACTAGATACGAAAAAAAATTCTACTGTTGCAGAATTTTTGTCTAAAAATTCTGAGCTTAGACACATTGTTAGAAGAGTATTTATTGTTGAAAAATTTCCATACTCTGAGATACAAGATAATACTATTGGTAAAAATCTAATGCCTATAGATATGCTAAGGTTAAAGCTATCTTTTTTTGGAGCCTTAAAATTTGATCCACGATCAGATAAATGGTTAAGAATTTGTATGTTCCAAGGAGCACCACTACCTGATGAATTACAAAACTATGACGAACAGTGGGTCTATAGGTCAAGTAATTAAAAAATGAAATCCTTAAGCGAGATTGAAACTACAGCTAAAAGAGCATCAAAAGCTGCTGGATTTTCATGGGGTGAAGCTGAGGAAATTGGAAAATGTATAAGACAATTAGAGATGTTTAATTTACCCGGTATCAAACATCTAAACTCTTATTTTATTGACAAGAAAAAAAATACGTATGAGAACTTAAGTTCAATAAATCAGTCAAATTCCTCTTCTTCAAATCCTTATTGTCCAATCATTTTAGGAATTAGTTTTTTAGATCAACTAAAAATACTAGAAAATTACGAAAAAATTTATATCTCAAACATCGCCTACCCAATTATTTTTTTATCATTTTTGAGTAGATCTTCAGAAATAATTGGAAAAAAAATTAAAGTTAAATTTGAAGAGAAAGAAATTTTATTAAATTTAAACGTAAATATTTACTCTAACTTTTTAAATATAGAATTTCCTAATTATTCTAAAAACTTAGAGATCAATTTTATTGAAAATAAAGATAACTTTAATGAAGATGAATGGAACAGTTTATATAAATTATCCGAAAATACTTTTGTGGAAGAAACTGATAGTCTTAAAAAAGGTGCTGCTGGAGCAGGTTTAACAGATAATGACTAAAGATTTAGAAAAAGATATTAAAGATAAGGATAGTAACGACTTGAACAATATATGTGATGAATGCAGAAAAGAAGATGAAAGTGTATTTCAAAATCTAATTATGACAGGGTTTAAACTTTGTAAATCTTGTAGGATTTCTAAAACTATTTTCCCACTTTAGCTTATTTGATTAACCGGCAGCATATTCATTCTACTCATAACAAATGAAATAGACAAAAATGCTATAATTAGGAAAGATAAAAGAATAATTCCAAAAGATT
>CACKXR010000005.1 GCA_902604175.1 uncultured Pelagibacteraceae bacterium | reverse complement strand
AAATCATGAGGAAATTAGTAAGACAATTAAATGCTTCTGTGTTGGAGAAGTTACTGAAAAAAAAGCTAGAAGCCATGGTTTTCAAAATACTATAGCTGCTGAAGGTAACGTTTCAAATTTGAAGGAGTTAATTTTACAAAACTATGAGTTATCTAATGGACCATTACTTTATTTGAGTGGAGAAACTATTTCAGTCGATCTTGATCGACAATTATTAAATGAAGGATGTAGCGTTAAAAGATTAATAAATTATAGGGTGAATCATAATCAAATTTTTGATGGAGAGTTTATTAAAGAGTTAAAACAGAATATGCCTGATATAGTTTATGTTTACTCTCAAAATAGTGCATTTAGTTTTTTAAACTTTATTAAATCTAACCAACTAGAAACTGTTTGGATGAATACAAATTTAATGTGTATAGGTGAAAAAGCCTCGTCAATATTGAATGAAATTAAATGGAAAAAGATATTTCTTTTTAATCCTGGTGAAGAAGAGTTTTTGTTATATAAAATTTAGTCATGGGAATTATAAATAATTTTTCGGAAATATTTTTATCAGTTTGGGACAAAGGCATTCTAGGAGTAGATATACTTCAAATACTAATTGGAATTGTCATATTTTTAGTATTTCTAATTTTTAGAGGTTTGATTAGTAAATTGGTTATTAAAAAATTAGAAGTCATTTCAAAACGAACTACTAATAAGTTAGATGATACATTTGTTAGATCTTTAGAAGGTCCTGCAAGATTTTTACCAATTGTTTTAGGTTTTTTTATTGCGAGCTATTACATGACTTTTTCTGCTGAGGGTAGAGAAGTCATTGACACAATAAATAGAACTTTAATAACCATTTTAATATTTTGGGTTATTCATCAAATTATTGAACCTGTATCTTACATATTAAGTGGATTAGATAAACTTTTAACAAGAGAGCTGATTGGATGGATAATTAAATCATTAAAAATTTTAATTTTTATCCTTGGTTTAGCAGCTGTTCTTGAGCTATGGGGAATTAAAATTGGTCCAATCATTGCCGGGCTTGGATTGTTTGGTGTTGCGGTGGCTCTTGGAGCGCAAGATTTGTTTAAAAATTTAATTTCAGGAATTTTAGTCTTAGTTGAAAAAAGATTTAAAATTGGAGATTGGATTCAAGTGGAAGGTATTATTGAAGGAATAGTTGAAAAAATAGGTTTTAGATCAACTACTATAAGAAAATTTGACAAATCTCTTGCAATTATTCCTAATTTTCAATTTGCAGAAAATGCTGTCATTAACAACAGCGCAAAAAATAATTGGTCGATCAGTTGGATAATAACACTTCAATACGACTCAACTGTTGAGCAACTTAAAACTATAAGAAATGAAATTGAGACTTATATTAATAACAGTGAAGATTATGATGTAACTATTGGTGTAGCTGTTAGAGTAGATAAGTTTTCAGATAGTTCCATTGATATGTATGTAAGATGTTTTACTAAAACAAATAAGTGGAGTGAGTGGCTTTCTGTTAAAGAACGATTAGCAATAGAAATCAAACAGATCGTCGAGAAAAATGGTGCCGCTTTTGCTTTTCCAAGTCAGTCTATTTATGTCGAAAAGAAATGATTGCGATATTTTACTTAGTTTTACAAACTCTAAAACTTTATTCGTATGTTGTCATTGCTAATGTTGTCTTAAGTTGGTTAATCGCTTTTAACGTTCTAAATACACAGAATAGATTTGTATATTCTATATTAGAATTAAGCTACAGGCTTACAGATCCAATATTAGATAAAATCAGACGTTTTCTTCCAAATTTGGGTTCTTTAGATATATCTCCTATAATCCTTCTTGTATTGATTTGGTTTATTGAAATGTGTATGAAGCTCTACATTGCGCCAATGATTTTTTAGAAAGATTAAATGATTTTGATAGATGGAAAAAAAGCAGCTGCGGAATTAAGAGAAGAGCTTAAACATGAGGTAATAAGTTTAAAAGCAAAATATAATAAAGTACCTGGGTTAACAGTTATCCTTATTGGTGATTTAACACCAAGCCAAATATATGTTCGTAATAAAGAAAAGTCGGCCAATGAAGTTGGTTTGAAGTCTGAAGTTATAAAATATCCAGATTCGGTAGATGAAAAAACTTTGCTAGAAAAAATTGAGGAACTGAATAAAGATAATTCAGTTTCAGGAATTCTAGTCCAACTACCACTTCCAAAGCATATAGATAAACAAAAGGTTATTGAAAAAATTTTACCCTCAAAAGATGTTGATGGTTTTCACCCTATGAATGTTGGAAATCTTTCTTCAGGATATGAAAGTTCAGTGCCATGCACTCCTTTGGGTTGTTATTTATTAATTAAAAAAGTTGAGCCTAACTTGGATGGAAAAAAAGCGGTTATAGTTGGAAGATCAAATTTAAATGGAAAACCAATGACGCAACTTCTCTTAAAAGATAATTGTACAGTAACAATTACCCATTCGAAAACTAAAGATCTAAAAGCAGAATGTTTAAATGCAGATATAATCGTTGCAGCAGTTGGAATTCCAGAACTTGTTAAAGGTGATTGGGTAAAAAAAGGTACAATTGTTATTGATGTTGGCATTAATAAGACTGACAAAGGAATTGTAGGGGACGTCGATTTTAATGAAGTTTCTAAAAATGCAAAAGCTTTAACGCCGGTTCCGGGTGGTGTAGGCCCAATGACAATCGCTTGTTTATTGAAAAATACTATAGAGTGTTTCAAAAGAACGCAAATTTAATAATTAAATCTCACAATTTATTCTGTTAATCTAAGATATGAAAAAACCAAAGTATCCATATAGGATTGCGATAATTTTTCTTTTACTAACTTTTCCAACAATTGGAGCTACTCAACTAGGTTGGTACCTTCACGACCAGCAAACAGGCTTTGATTATGGAATGATAGTAGGTACAGTTTCAGTAATTTATGCAGCTTACTTACTGTACGAAAAAAAATGGAGAGAGGAAGATGAAGATTAGTTTATGGAAAAAATAATTTTTTTTGGCTTAGTAATCCCCATCATGGCTTATGTTTTATATTTAGGTGGCATGGCAATCATGAACGGATTTAATGCTAAAGAAGCCAATAGAGCCGAAAAAGAGGAGATTGAATCGGAAACCAAATCAACTATTTCAACTGAAAATAATTCATTAAGTGATGAGTTAGCAAAATTAAATAGTTTGCGTGAAAGTGGAGTGCTAACCCAAGAAGAGTTTGAGAAAGCAAAAAACAAATTACTAAATTCTTAATATGATAAGAATTATTCCCAATAAAAATAATATTGGGGCTGAAATTAACACTGATATACGAAAACTTTCAGAACAAAATTTTAAAATTATTAAAAATGCTTTGAATAAATATGGGATGATTTTTTTTAGAAGACAAAATCTTTCCTCTAAACATTACATAGAGTTTGCTAAAAATTTTGGAAAACTTGCAGACTATCCAAGATTGAAAGGATTAAATAAAAAATATCCTCAGATAACTGTTGTTCTACGAAAAAAAAGTGATAAAGGGCCAAGTTTTGGGGAGCAGTTTCATACAGATTCTATTTATACAAAAAAACCACCGAGGTTTACCATGTTGTTATCAAAATTGGTTCCAAAAAAAGGTAATGCAAATACTGAGTTTAGCTCACAATATTATGCTTTTAAAGACTTAACAAAATCTATGAAAAGAAAATTATCAAGCTTAAAGGGTGTTTATTCCTCGGAAGGACCTATTTCAATTACCACAAAAGAGAGAGTTAAAGAGAAGGGTAAGAAAATAAAAGAATTAAAATCTACACATAAAATTATAAGGAAAATTAGTTCAAATTATGCAATTTACTCTAGCCCAGGTCATCTAGTTGGATTTCAGCCTAAAATAAAAAATGAGATAGATTTAAAAAAAAAATTATTCAAACACCAAATTAAAAAAAAATTTCAACACTCATTAGAATGGGAAAAAAATCAATTAGCTATTTGGGATAACAGATCTATGTTGCATCAAGCAACACCTTTTAAAGGCAATAGAATTATGCATAGGATAACAATTCTTTAATTTTTCTCCATTAACCATAAGTTATCACCTGCTAAAAAATAAATTTTACCATTTTGAGGATGTACTTGAATGTCTCTTAGTCTTCCAATCTTGTCTTTAAAGACTACATTTTCTTTAACATTAGATAGATCAGAAAAATCAATTAGTCTTAATGATTTGTCTTTTAAAGAAGTTACTAAAGCGAGACCATTCCATTCTTTAAATTCCGAACCTTTGTAAATTGTGATGGCGCTGGTTGCAATTGAAGGAACCCAATATTTAATAGCTTTTGTGAAGCCAGGCTTCCATTTTGGTCCAATTTTGCTTCCAGAATAATTTGTTCCACCCCAGCCTAAAATTTTCCATCCATAGTTTTCACCTTTTTTTGCTTCACCAAACCAGTCGCCTCCCTTAGCACCGTGATTACTCATATAAATTTTTCCATCATATGGAGATAAGGTTAAACCTTGCGGGTTTCTAATGCCTATTTGATATATTTCTGGCAGCCAATCTGATTTTCCATCAAACTTAGGATTGTCTTTAGGTATGCTTCCATCTAAGTGTATTCTTATAATACTACCTGGGTGTTGAGTTGGATCTTGTGCAATCATACCTTGTCCTCTTTCACCAGCAGATGCAAATAAATAATTATCTTTAATAGCAAGTCTTGATCCAAAATGATAACCAGAGTCTATTGGTGGATTAGCTTGAAAGATATTTTTAAAATCTAATTCTTGTTTATCTAATTTTGCTTTTGCAATTGAAGTGCTAGTTTTCCAATTAACTCTATTTTCAGTATAAGAAATCCAAACAGTATTGTTTTGATAAATAATATCTAGCAATCCTCCCTGACCATACTCTAAAAAATTCAAATTATGTTTTACTTCTAATATTTCTTTTGTAGCAATATTTATAATTTTTATTTTTCCACTTTTTTCCGTAATTATTATTTCGTTCTCACTGATAAAAGATGAGCCCCACGGATCTTTAAGTTTAGCAATTTTTTCAAAGTTTAAATTTGCAGAAAAACCATTTGAACATAGAAAAGTAAAAAAAATTATAGATAAGAAAAATCTAATCACTTTATGATAGTTTAGACCTACCACCATCAACAGCAATTATCTGACCTGTAACCCACGAACTATCCTCAGTTATTAAAAATTTAGCTAATGAAGCTGAGTCTTTGCCTTCACCTAACCTTTTTAAAGGATGAGCTTTTGCGATACCTTCTGCTATTGCCGAATTTTTTAACATTGGTTCTGCAATTTTGGATTTTGTTAGACTTGGAGCAACACAGTTTACTCTAATGTGTGGAGCAAATTCTGCAGCAAGAGAAACTGTTAAACCTTCAACGGCTGCTTTTGTAGATGCGATGATAGCATGGTTAGTAAAACCTCTTTGTGCAGCAACAGTTGAAAACAAAACAATTGAACCTTTGTTTTTTTTTAAGCTCTCTTGATATCCTTTGATCGCTTCAACTGCTGAATATAAATTTAATTTCATACATTTAGTGAAATCTTCTTCCTTTACCATTCGTAAAGGTTTTAAATCAATTGAACCAACGCAGTAAGCAATCCCTTTTATTTCTGGTACATCAGCTTTGACTTTTTCTATAAAGCCTCCTTCTAAAACATCAGCAACAGTAAATGAGCATCCCAACTTACCGGCAATAGCGCTTACTTCACTTTCTTTCCTTGCGACTAAATGAATGTCATTACCAGAATTTTTTAATTGTTCTGACAGGTTAGAACCAATAGATCCTGTCGCACCGAAAATGAGATATTTTTCTGACATAAAAATTTTTATTAGTTATATTTAATCATGAGGTTATTTTTTATACTTGGTAATCAGTTATTTCCAACAAAATACATCGACCGCTTCAAAAAAGACCATACGTTCTTTATGGCAGAAGACAAAGGTTTATGCACTTATGAAAAACATCATAAACAAAAAATTCTATTGTTCCTATCCTCTATGCGGTCCTACGCAGATAGTCTTAAGAAAAATAAATTTAAATTAGAATATTCAAAAATTGAAGATAAAGAATTTAGTGAAGATTATTTAAAAAAATTAAAAAAAATTATTACCCAAAAAAAAATCAAAGAAGTTTCTAGCTTTGAGATAGAAGATAAACCCTTTGAACAAAAGATTTCCATGTTTTTTAAAAAGGAAAAGATTGATTGGAATATCATACAAACACCAATGTTTTTAAATTCTCGTGAAGAATTTAAAAAATATTTGGGAAATTCAAAAAAACCATTTATGGCAACCTTCTACAAAGAGGTAAGAAAAAAATCTGGAATATTAATGGGTTCAGACGGCAATCCTATTGGTGGTAAGTGGAGTTTTGACGAAGATAATAGAAATAAATTACCTAAAGATATTTCAATACCTAAATTTCCTAAAATTAAAGAAACAAATCATACAAAAAAATTAAAACCTATTATTGAAAAATTATTCAAAGACCATCCAGGTAGCACAGATCATTTCTGGTTTGCAACAGAATATGATGATGTTGTTAAACTTTTGAATTTTTTTATAAAAGAGAAATCAAACTTATTTGGTGACTACGAAGATGCTGTAGATCAAAAAGATAATATTCTTTTTCATAGTGCTCTAAGTCCCTATATCAATCTTGGATTGATAACGCCTGAATTTATAATTCAAAAAGTTTTAGAGTTTCACAAAAAAAATAAAATCAGAATGAATTCTCTTGAGGGTTACATACGTCAGGTAATTGGTTGGAGAGAATTTATGCGAGGAATTTACCAAGGTTATTCAAAAGAAATGGAAACTGGAAATTTCTTTAAACAAAATAGAAAAATGAAAAATTCATGGTACCAAGGAAATACAGGTCTTCCTCCATTAGATTATGCGATTAAAAATGCTGTTAATAACGGTTGGTCACATCACATAGAAAGATTGATGATTTTGTCCAATATTATGAACTTGTGTGAGATCAAACCCACTGTTGTTTACAAATGGTTTATGGAAATGTTTGTAGACTCATCTGACTGGGTAATGGTTCCAAATGTTTATGGCATGGGACTGTTTAGTGATGGAGGAATTTTTGCAACCAAACCTTATATATGTGGATCGGCATATTTTATGAAAATGATGGATTTTAAAAAAGGAGAGTGGTGCAACACAATGGACGGACTTTATTGGAGATTTATAGATAGAAATAGAAAATTCTTTTTAAAAAATCCGCGTCTATCTATGATGGTTAGGATATTTGATAAAATGAAAGCAGAGAGAAAAAAATTAATTTTATCTGAAGCTGAAAAATTTATTAAACAAAATACCGCATAGTGAAAAAAGAAAATCTGCCGTCTAAAGTTTGTTTAGTTTGCCAAAGGCCTTTTAAATGGAGAAAAAAATGGAAGTTAAACTGGGAAAAAGTCAAATACTGCTCAAAAAGGTGTTCTAATAAAAAAATTTAAATATGAATTTGGAAAAATATAAATGGAAAAGTAGAATTTTATTAGTAATTACGCCAAATTTTAAAGATCAATCATATCAAAAAGTAAAAAAAATATATCAAAGTAAGATTAAGGAATTCCATAAAAGATATGTAAAATTAATTTGTAAATCAAATAAAAACAAAACTTTTTCAATAAATCTTATTGGTTTCGATGGAAAATCAAAAAAAATAATGAGTGATCTAAAGCCCAAGCTAGTTTTCCAAATAATTGACAAGATGCCATTAGGTAAAAAAATTAAACCAATCAACCTATCTTTATATTCTGATTATAATCCCAAAACCACAACACATGGATTGGGATTTAAAAATAAAGAAAAAGCTTTATTTACAATTAATACAATTAAAAATAGATCTACTAAGTATCAAGTAAATGTAGTTTCGACCATGCTGGGTAGAGCTAAAAATCATCCAAACAAAACTAAAGACATGGGTGGTGCTATTAAAGTATTCGACGATTGGTTGAAAAAATATAAGAGAAAAAAATTGAAAAGTAATATGTCTAATTTTTTAAATAAAATAATAATTTTAACAATTTTAATAATACCTAACATTGTTAATGCTGATTTTTTTGAGGATATAACTGATAAAATTGTAGATAATCCCAAAAGGCTCAGTTATGGCATTTCTGTTGCCGATATAAATCAAAATGGAAAATACGAATTTATAGTCACAGGGTTTGGTTATCCTAATTTAGCTTTATCATATGATAATGGAATATTAATTAATATTGCTAGTCAAAATATATTTTCTGATGAATCTAGAAAAACTATTGGTGTTGCAGCATGTGACGTTGATAGAGATGGTTATGAAGAAATATATTTTCTCAACACAGATACATATAGTGGAACAAAAAAATATTCAGACAGACTTATAGATTTAGAAGAAAATAAGTTTTTAGACATGTTTGAAATTGAAAAAAATAAAGAGGATTTAAATTTGACAGCAGGCAGGTCTGTCGCTTGTGTGGATAGAAAAGGTAATGGTGAATATGGTCTCTACATTTCAAATTATGGTGGACCAACAAGGTTTTATGAGATTGAAGATAAAAAGATTAGGGACAAATCAGTTAGTTTAAATTTAGATAAGGTTACAGGTGGAAGAGCAGTTGTTTCAGGGCATATTTTAACAGATAGATCTGATATTTTTGCGGCAAATGAAAGAGGTCCAAATTTTCTACTGAAAAATAATAATGGGGTTTTTGAAGACGTTGCATTTGATTATCGAGTAGATGATGTGATCCAGAACGGTAGAGGAACTGCACTATCAGACATACTTTATCGAGGAAGATTAGATATAATAAGTGGAAACTGGCAGGGTTATCACAGAGCTTACGTTTTAAGAGATAATCAATTTAAAGATATAGGCAACACTAAATTTGATAAACCTTCAAGAATTCGAACCATTATATCCGCTGATTTTGATAACGACGGTTATGATGAAGTCTTCATGAACAATATAGCTGAGCCTAACAAGTTATTTAGGATAATAGAGAATGGAGCTTTTGAGGAAATAATACTGGAAACAGGTCTTGAACCTGATGGGTTTGGCACAGGAGCTGCAGTTGCTGACATTGATGAAGATGGTATTTTAGAATTACTAGTTTCTCGTGGTGAAAGCAAAGAACAGTCATTAACTTTATATAAAGCAAAAGTTGATAAACACAGTAAATATTTGAGAATTAAACCTCTTAATAAATTTGGAGCTCCAGCGAGAGGTGCAACAGTTACATTACTTACAAATCAAAGAAAACATTCAAAAACCATTGATGCTGGATCTGGTTATTTGTGTCAAATGGAGCCTGTGGCACATTATGGAATTAGAAAAAACGAAAAAAATTTTAAGGTAGAAGTTAAGTGGACTGATGGTACTAAAAATTTAATCAAAATAACTTCGTTAAATCAAATAGTTACTATAAAACAAAAATGAAAAAAATCTTATCTAAATTCATTTTAATTTTCTTAGTATTTTTTCAATTTGAAACATTCGCACAAGAAAAAAATTATCATAAAGAATTAATTACTGATTGGTCTAGAATATTTCCAGATCAAAATAGAAATGCAGCTGGACCAAAGTTTTTTAAGTATATTATAGATAAAGAAATTACTTATAAAGATTTTACAGAATTTAATAAATTATATTGTGCAGTTTCTGGATCATTAATTGACCCAAATAGCGAACCAGATTTTCTATACGCTAAAGAGAGCAAAAGTGGGGAAAAGATTTGTGGTGATTACTATAAGTGCTGTATTCCTTGCTCGTGCGATATTATGAAATATTCTGAAGTTGAAAAGATGACTCATAAATTTTTGGATGGTTTAAAAGATTTTTATGTATTCACCATCAGAAATCCTTGCAAGAAGAAAGATTTTCCCGACAGGGTAAATAAAGATTACTTTTGTGATGGAGAAGAAATCAATAATAATCAAGTTTATAATCTTAATGATCGAGTAGTAATAGGTTTATTACATGAAGGAAGAAGCTGTAAAAAAGAAGAGATAGATTTTGTAAAAAGTCATCAAGTAACAGGAAGGTTTTGTGAATTACGAAATAATACTCCTTTAGAAAATTTAAAAACTGGAATGGGCGATATATTTATAAAGCTTGCAAGATAATATTATTTAATTTGTTCAAAGAACTTTTCTGAGCTAAGCTGAATTAGTGAATATTCTCGTATTACAACACATTAAGATAGAAGACCCAGGATATATCAAAGATTTAATGTTAGCTGATGGATTTAATCTAACCACTATTGAGTTAGATGAAGGTGAAAAAATACCTGACGATTTAAATAAATTTGATGGAATGTTTTGTATGGGAGGTCCAATGGATACCTTTATGGAAAAGCAGTATCCATGGTTGGTAGAGGAAAAGAAAAAAATTAGAGAGTTTGTTATAGATTTAAAAAAACCTTATTTAGGATTTTGTTTAGGTTGTCAGTTGCTAGGAGAAGTATTAGGGGGACAAGTAGTTAAATCAAATCCTGCTGAGATTGGAATGATGGACATCAATTTTACAAAAGAAAAGGAAGTTGACAATTTGTTTTCAAAATTTCCTAACCAAATCAAAAGTCTACAATGGCACTCTTATGAGGTGCAGGGCATTCAAAATCATAAAGATGTGACTTTGTTAGCTTCGTCACCAGTTACAAAATTTCAAATTTTTAAATACCAAAACCACGCTTATGGAATTCAATTTCATATAGAAATAAAAAATACCACAGTCAATGAATGGGGATGTGTCCAAGAATATAAAAAAGCTTTGGAGGATCAATTAGGTGATGGAGCATTAGAAAAATTTGATCAATCTGCAAAGGATAACATGAAAGATATGAATAAATATTCTACAATCCTTTATAATAATTTTAAAAAACTTTTATGAAAAATAAAATTTTTGAATGGGCAGGAGTTATTACTGCAATATTGTATTCATTATTTGTAGCTATGAATATTGGTATAGAGTTTTTTGGTTTTTGCTTGTTACTTATATCTGCAATCTTAATAGGAATTTGGGCCTATAGGGGAGGTCATAGAGGCATATTATTTTTACAATTCTTTTATGCAACAGCTGGTATTATTGGGATGGTACGTTGGTTTTAATTAAGGCTTGATATTATTTTTGGAATATAATTTTTAAAATTAAAAAAACCTTTGTTGCAATATTGCCAAGAAAATTGATCAAGATTTCTATATAAAAAATCTAATTTAATATTATTTGCATTTAAATAATCTAAATTTTCACCAACAGTTGGATATAGTCCGTAACAATTTGCAATATTTTTAATTTCACTAATATCAATAACCTCACAATCAATAGAATTATCTTTCAATCTTTGTTGTTGGTCATTAATTAAAAGAGACTTAAATTTCACTGACTTTTCACTTAGTTTGATAGATCTACTTTCATTTTTAACAGAAACTATGTAAATTTTTTCAAAGTTATTGTTTTTAAAGTCAGTGATTTCAAATGAGAGATTGTTGTCAAAAATTACAAGATTTTTTTCCTCAATATTCTGAGGATTACTAAAATCTTGTTTTATTATAGAGTAAGTTTTTTCAGAAATCTTTGGAGGAGCGTTTTCATTTAATTTGATTTTTTGAAATCTATTGTTTGTAAATTTGTTTATATTCCATTCACTTGCCAGATAATGTTTACCTTGTGTTTGAATTCCAGCTACCCATCTCCAACCAAGAGTGTTCGATGCAGCATCCCCATCATACAGATGTTTCATAAAAAATTCAGCACCAAGTTGCCATGGTAATTCTAGAGTGAAAATCCAAATACTCGCAAACCACATTCTGGTATGGTTGTGAAGATAGTTATTTTGCTTAAGTTCATTTACCCAAGAATTAAAGCATTCAATGTTTGTGCTTCCTTCGATTGCATTTAGATATTCTTTGTTATCCTTAAAATCTTCTCTAATTTTCTTCAGGTCTATTAAATAATCATTCCAAACATTTGGTCTTAATTCTAACCAACCTTTCCAATAAGTACGCCAAAGAACTTCTTGGATAAACTTTTCATTTTTTGCAAAAGAAAATTTATCAAGAGATTTTTTTATTATTTCTTTTTCACTAACTATTCCATGTGTAATGTAAGGTGATAAACACGAAACATTAGATCTACCCTCTGGACCAAAATCAAAATTTCTTAATTTAGAGTAATCTGTTAAATTATTTTCAATAAAATTATTTAGTTTTTCAATGGCTTTCGCCCTCGAAGCTTCAAATAACATATTTAAATTACCTAGATTTTTTTTTCTTTAGACCTAATTTGTCACTATGTCTTAATCTTAGAACAACTATTGCTCCAGCGATCAACAGAATAGCAACTGCCTCATAAACAAGAGCTGTAGGATCCATTTCTTTTCCCTGAAGAATAATAAATCGAGCAAGAGCTGTGATTGCAATAAGAAGTGGTAAGGTTATGCTTATAGATTGCTGATTCCAAAAAACTCTTACCATTGCAAGTACTTCCAAATATAGAAACATTAAAAGTAAATCAGCTAGAGTAACTAATTGATTTGTAAACATATTTAATATTTCAATAGCAACAGCAATAACAGTGCTGATCAAAATAATACACATCAACCCCAGTTGTAAATTTTTCGCTATCTTATCCATTACTTATCTTTACTAAAAGGTAGCCATTTTTCAAATACTGATTTTGAGGAACCATCATAAGGTATTGAGTAAGAATATGGGTTTGGACTAGTTAGAACTTCAATTCCTTTTGAAAAGACAAATATAAAAACAATAACAAAAACAATTACCATTATCTTAAATGGATCAAAATTTTTTGTCTTAAAAACGCTAGCAGAACTTTCTTCAGCTCTGTGAAAATGTTTAAATGTCATATACACTGCAAAAATCAAACCAATATGAGCTATAAAAAGACCTGCCCAACCAAATGCAAAAGTTGTATAAGAAAAAACATATAAACTAAAAACTGTAGTCCAAATAAAACTTAATACTAAAAGAATTTGTAATCTCACTGTTTTAGGAAGGGCCCTCAAATCATTTTTGCTATCATCAAATAAAATATTTGCTGCTTCTATCATCCAATTTTTTAATGATTCCATAGATCTAAGATATAGTTTTAAACAAATTTGACAAACGATAAATTGACCTAAGATTTATTAAGAACGTAGTTTTTTCTTATGAAAATTAATAAATTTTTCAACATTTGTTTTATTAAAGGTTTTATTTTCTTCAAAAGAAACTTTTTTCATAGAGTAAGCTGCACTCTTAGTTTGCCTAGAAATTATTGTAACATTTCCTTTATAAATTTTGAGTTTAACTGAACCATTAACTTTATTTTTACCTAGGTCCACAATTTTTTGAAGTTTAAATCTTTCTTTCGAATACCAGTAGCCATTGTAAATAAGCTCTGCATATCTTGGCATAATTTGATCTTTTTTATGCATTGTATCTTTATCAAGAGTTACAGACTCCATTGCACGATGGGCATGCATTAACAAAGTACCCCCAGGTGTTTCGTATACACCTCTAGACTTTATTCCAATAAATCTATTTTCAACTAAATCAACTCTGCCAATTCCATTTTTACCCGCAAGTTGATTTAATTTTTCTAATAACTTTGCTGGAGAATTTTTTTTCCCATTGATACCAAATGGATCTCCGTTTTTAAAATTGATAGTAACAAAAGATGCTTTATTTGGTGCTTTTTCTGGCGAAACTGATCTTTGAAAAATAAATTCTGGCGCAAAATTTTTGGGATTTTCTAAAAGCTTACCTTCAGTAGAAGTGTGAAATAAATTATCGTCCACTGAAAAAGGAGATGCACCTTTTTTATCCTTTGGAATAGCTATGTTGTGTTTTTTTGCATAATTAATTAGATCAGTTCTTGATTTTAATTTCCAAATTCTCCAAGGAGCAATGACTTTTATGTTTGGACCAAAATAATGATAGCCTAATTCAAATCTTACTTGATCGTTTCCTTTACCAGTCGCACCGTGAGAAACTGCAAAAGCTCTAAATTTTTTAGCAACTCTAATCTGATCTTTAGCTATGAGCGGTCTTGCTATGGATGTACCTAACAAGTAGACACCTTCATAAATAGCATGACCTCTGATCATTGGATAAACATAATCTTTTACAAAGACATCTTTTAAATCTTTAATAATTATTTTAGTGACACCAAATTTTTTTGCATTAGAGATAATTTTTTTTCGATCAATCTCTTGTCCTACATCTGCAGTGTAACAAATTACTTCTGCGTCATAATTTTCTTGAAGCCACTTTAAAATTATAGAGGTATCAAGCCCTCCAGAGTATGCTAGAACAATTTTTTTTTTTGATTTCATTAAACTAACTGCAAGCTTTTCGAGATGCGTTATAAGCTTTAGTAAACCCTAGCAATGAATAGTGATCAATTGTTTGAGAACCTTTTTGGTTGTATCCTGTAATCATTATTCTAGAACCTTTTCTCATTTGCTTAATCATTTTTAGTTCAACTTTATTATCAGCAATCCAAGCAAATCCCTGTTCTTTAATATCAAATTTAAATTTGTTCTTACCTGAAGCTGCAGTGACAGAGTTGCTTTTGTTAAACTCATAGCCTGGCGTAACACTCACTTCATTGCTAATACTCTCACTAGGTCTAAAGGCTACAAATAATTTTGCATCTCTTTTGTTTGATTTTGGAGCTTGCAAGATAGGTGAGGATTGTGCGAAACAAACTTTTCCACTTGATTCAGAAACTACCATAGCTTCCCAATCTTTATATTTACCAATTTTCTTTACTTCTTGAGCTTGAAGCTGGCTAAAGCTAGTTAAAAACAAAATACTACAAAACGTTATAATTCTTTTATTTAAGGACATGGATTAGGGTAAATTTTTTGAACATTGTTAATTTCTTTAATGATATCTTCTGATAGATTAACATTTACACTTTCTATATTTGTTTTCAACTGCTCCATTGTTGTTGCTCCAATAATCACACTAGTCATAAAGTCTTGTATTTCACAAAATTTGATAGACATTTGACTCATATCAAGATTATGTTTTTTGCTTATATTGTAATAAAGCTCTACCGCTTCCTCAGTATTTGGCTTTCTGTATCTTGTCCAAAAATCAAAATCTCTTTCCATTCTTGATCCTTTTGGAAATTTTTTATTTCTATATTTTCCACTCAAATAACCACTTGCGAGCGGAGAATATGATAGGCATCCGATTTCCTCTCTTATTGATACTTCTGCTAATCCAACTTCGTATGATCTATTTAACAGACTATATGGGTTCTGGATTGACATCATTCTTGGCAAATTTTTGTCCTTTGAAAGTTTGAGAAAACTCATTGTACCCCAAGGCGTTTCGTTTGATAAACCAATGTATCTAATTTTACCCTGATCTATGTATTTGTTTAATTCTTCCAAAACATCTTCAAATTGGCTCCAATTATTTTCTTGATGAACATAACCTAATCTTCCAAAGTTATTTACTTTTCTTTCTGGCCAGTGAAGTTGATATAAATCAACATAGTCAGTTTTTAATCTCTTTAGACTATTATTTAAAGCGCTCTCTAAATTAGGACCTACAAAACTATTTTCTCCATTTCTTAGATAATCCCTAGCAGGCCCCGCAACTTTAGTTGCAAGAATTACCTTGTCTCTTTTTTTAGTTTTCTCAAACCAGTTTCCAATTATTTCTTCAGTATCCCCATAAGTTTCTTTTCTTGGAGGTACAGCATATAATTCTGCAGTATCCCAAAAATTAACTCCCTGGTCTAAAGCAAAGTCCATTTGCTCAAATGCTTCATTTTGGCTATTTTGTTCTCCCCAAGTCATAGTACCGAGACAAATTGTGCTTACTTTTAAGTCCGTGTTTCCTAGATTTTTGTAATTCATTTGAAAATTATGTTAACGTTTTCTTAACCTTTTAAGGTATCTTGAATAATTAGTAAAAGGCTATTATATAACATTCATATGGAATTTGATAAAAACGGAATATTAAACAGAGCAAAAGCAGCTCAGCAATCAACTGTTGTAATGGATGAAGGCTTAAGAGCCTACATGCTAAAAGTTTACAACTACATGGCAACAGGAATTTTATTAACTGGAATAGTTGCGCTATTAACATTTAAAATGTCAGTCGTTACTAATGATGCTGGATCTATTGTGGGTCTAACTCAAATGGGTAATGCAATTTATATGTCAGGTTTAAAATGGCTTGTAATGCTTGCGCCTTTAGGAATTGTTTTTTATATGAGTTTTGGAATTAATAAAATGAGTGCATCAAAAGCCCAGACAACTTTTTGGGTTTTCGCAGGTTTAATGGGCTTATCTTTATCTTCAATTTTATTAGTTTACACAGGGATGAGTGTAACAAGAGTTTTCTTTATTTGTTCAGCAACTTTTGGAGCAATGAGTATTTATGGTTACACTACAAAAAGAGATTTAACTAAATTAGGCTCTTTCTTAATGATGGGCTTAATAGGAATAATTATAGCTTCAATAGTTAATATATTTATGAAATCATCAATGATGTATTTTGTGATTTCAATATTAGGGGTTTTAATTTTTGTTGGTCTTACAGCTTATGATACTCAAAAAATTAAAAATATGTACGCAGCTAGCGACACAGGTGAAATTATGGGCAAAAAAGCTGTAATGGGTGCACTTACTCTTTATCTAGACTTTATAAACCTATTTATAATGTTGCTTAGACTTTTTGGTCAAAGACGTTAATTTTTAAAGCTTTTCCAATTGGTATTTTTTAATAATAATCTAAGTTCATAAGAGTTATCTAAAATTTTACCATTTGTATCTGTTATCAAATATTTAAGATTTTTGTTTTTTGGCTTAAAATTTTTACAAATTTTATAAATAGCATTTTCAGCTGCGTTTCTAAAAACACTAAAGCTCACTTGTTTGCTAGAAATATTTAATCCATAGTCTTTCCAAGATCCTTCAGATACCATCTTTGCATATAGATCCAAAATTATTTTAAGTTCATCTTTTTCAAAGAACTGCTTTTGCTCTATTTTATTTTGAGTGTTATTAATTATTAATTTTAGATTACTACGCATCAATTTTATGTTTATTAATTAGTGGTATTTGGAATGCTGTAAATATTATTGTTATTGGCAACATTCCCCATACTTTAAAGTTAACCCAGAACTCCTCAGTTTGTGTCCTCCAAACTAATTCATTAAGCACAGCGAGCCCAAGAAAAAAAAACATCCATCTTTTATTTAGTATTTCCCATCCAATATCAGATAAGGGTATGGATTTACCCATAATTTTTTTTAAAATAGGTTCTCTTGTAAAGTATTTTCCAAAAAATAAAGCTAAAGCAAATAAAATATTTATTATAGTTGGTTTTACATAAATAAATATCGGATCATTAAAATAAATAGTTAGTCCACCAAAGAATGTGATTAGTATTCCACTCACCAAAGGCATTGGAGGTATTTTTTTTTCGAAGAACCATACAACTACCAAAGCAATTAAAGTTGCAACTATAAGTGGAGGTATTGCAACCGATAAATTTTTATCATTATTATAATAAAAGAAAAAAAATATTGCTAATGGCCCGAAATCGGTAATAAATTTCAAAAAAGATTTATTCACTAAAAAGATATTAACATATTTGCCACATCACAAAACATTAATCTTTTTTGCATTGATTTTTATATTTAAATACCCATACTAATCGTAATGCCAATCCAAAAAGCAAAATTTTCAATCGGTGACATTGTTAAACATAAACACTTTGAATTTAGAGGTGTGATTTATGATGTTGACTTTGAATTTAATAATTCAGAGGAATGGTATCAATCGATCCCAAAAAATGTCAGACCAAGAAAAGATCAGCCGTTTTACCACTTACTTGCTGAAAATGATGAAATTACTTATGAGGCATATGTTTCAGAGCAAAACTTGCTTATGGACGATTCTGATGAGCCAATAAAACACCCTCTAATTGAAGAAATTTTTTCAGGAAAAAAGGGGTCAAGTTACTTTAAGCTTTCAAATTAAGCGTATCAACATTCTAACACATTTAGCTCAAATCTAGGCCATAAATATTGATTAAATTTAACCCATATTCTGATCAAGGATGCTAAACGTTATATTTAGTCTTATTGTCTCCCCCTCTGCATTCTTGATCAGGTAACTTTTTCATAATAGAAATTCCAAAATTAATCATTAAATAATAATTATGTTTAAGATCTTTGAACCAAATAAAATTTTTCAAGTAACTTCTAAAGCCCCAAAATATATTTTATTTTTATTTATTGTTGTCTTGACAGTAGGTTTGACAGAGGCATTAATTTTGTCACCAGAGGATTACAAACAAAGCGATGCAGTAAGAATTATGTATGTTCATGTTCCATCAGCATGGATCTCACTTGGAATTTTTTCATCAATTACTATGTTATCAGTATGTGGTTTTATTTTTAAGAATAAAAATTTTTTTTTAATAGCAAAAAGTTTAGCACCATCTGGGTTTGTTTTTAATATAATCGCTTTAGTCACAGGTGCTATTTGGGGCAAACCTACTTGGGGAACTTGGTGGGCATGGGATGCTCGGGTTACATCAATGTTAATTTTAGCATTATTTTTTGCTATGTATTTAATAGCCTGGAGAATTTATGAGAAAGAAGAAAAAGTTTTTAAGATTACTACCTTTATAACTATAGTTGGTATTATTAATGTTCCAATTACTAAATATTCAGTTGAATGGTGGAATACACTTCACCAGCCAGCATCAATTAGTATCTTAACAAAAAGCTCAATTCATTCTTCAATGCTTTACCCATTATTATTAATGACTGCGGCATTTGCTCTTTTTTCGTTGTTAATTTTCTTAATGAAATATAATACAGAACTGATAAAAATTAAAAATAAAGGCTTAGATAGATTATGATTAATGAATTACTTTTTATGAATGGATATGCAGTATACGTAATGTCTGCTTTTGGCTTTACTCTTTTAAGTTTTCTGTGTTTGTACACGATTACGAAATTACAATTTGTTAAAGAACAAAGTAAATTTGTTGCTAAATTTGGGTCTTTAAATCCTGAGAAAGCTAATTCTGCAAAAACACAAAGAATCAATAAAGAAATTTTAGCTGACGCCCCAAATAACTAACTTTTGAACCATGTATGGTCGCAAAGTTAAATTAAGATTTTTGTTTGTTACATTAATTTTAATTACCTTAATTTTAACAGTTTTTTTAGTTCTAAAATCTTTAGAAGAAAATGTTGTTTACTTTCAATCACCAACAGAAGTTAAAACATTATCAGAATTAGACTCAAATAAAATTAGAGTTGGCGGAATGGTTAAAAAAAATTCAATTATTATAAACTCAGATGAAATTAACTTCATTATTACAGATTTTAAAAATGAAATAAATGTAAGTTATTCTGGTGCTGTCCCTAATCTTTTTGCTGAGGAAAAAGGAGTAGTTGCAGAGGGATTTTTAAAAGATAGAAATTTTTTTTCAGCTACTAAAATTTTAGCTAAGCATGATGAAAATTACATGCCACTAGAAGTAAAAGAAGCTTTGGAGGAGAAATAAATTGATTTATAGTGTTGTTGGTCATTATTCGCTTATTCTAGGTTTTTGTATTGGTTTAATTTTAATTTTTCTTTCAATTAAAAATTTTAAAAATTCAAATCAATTAGATACTAAAATTTTATCTTTTTCTTTTTTACAATTGTTTTTTGTTTTAATTAGTTTTTTAGCTTTAATTATTTCTTTTGTTATTTCAGATTTTAGTAATGAAACTGTATTCAACAATTCACATACGACTAAACCACTTTTTTATAAAATTAGTGGAACTTGGGGAAATCATGAGGGAAGTTTGTTACTGTGGTTATTAGTTTTAACATTGTTTATATTCATATTTTTATTAAGAACAAAAAATCAACCAACTAAATATAAAATTTTAACACTAGGTTTTCAGCAAGTGATTATAGTTGGTTTTTTTTTATTTCTTATTCAAACTTCAAATCCTTTCAATTATTTGTTTCCCGTTCCAGATGAGGGCTTAGGATTAAATCCAATTTTACAGGATCCTGCATTAGCAATTCACCCACCAATTTTATATTTAGGCTATGTTGGCTCATCTATTATTTTTTCATCTGCATTAGCTGCAACCACTTTAAAAATGGTTTCATCAAGTTGGGCTATTCACATTAAAAAATGGGTTTTAGTCTCCTGGATTTTTTTAACATTAGGTATTTTACTAGGTTCGATTTGGGCTTATTATGAATTGGGTTGGGGAGGATTTTGGTTTTGGGATCCAGTAGAAAATGTTTCCTTAATGCCTTGGTTAGCTTTGACAACTCTTTTACACTGTATTTTAGTACTTGAGAGAAAAGAAATCTTAACTTCTTGGGTGATCGTATTGTCCATTGCAACTTTCACTTTGAGTATGTGTGGAACTTTTTTAGTAAGATCTGGAATTTTAAATTCTGTTCATACATTTGCCAATGATCCAGAAAGAGGTTTATTTATTCTAATATTCTTATTTGCTTTAATTTTTTTGTCTTTATTTATCTTTTTCTTTTTTCATCAAAACAATAAAAATAATTTATCTAATTTTTTTTGGTTAAGTAAAGAAACTTCAATTTTAGTAAATAACTGGTTTATGATGTACTTTTTATCAGTTGTATTGATTGGTACAGTTTATCCTATATTTTTAGACGTATTATCCTCCCAGAAAATATCTGTGGGGCCTCCATTTTATCATAAACTCATTGCTCCATTTTTAATTCCTTTTTTATTTGCGATGGCAATAGGGCCAAGGTTAAAATGGATAAGATCTGATTTAAAAGATAAGATCTATCTGATTTCTTTATTAATTATTTCTATTTTAATATCTTTTTTTATCGTAAAAAATTTTAATATAAATACTCTTATTAATACAATCTTAATCTCCAGTGCTCTTTATTTATTTTTTATTACACTGAGAGATTTTTTTAACAAGAAATATAAAAATTTTGCTCAAAACACTGCTCATTTTGGATTTAGTTTATTGATTTTAAGTATTTTATTTAACAACTTATTTTCAAGTGAAATAATAACTAATTTAAAAGTAGGTGAAACTTATAATAATTCAAAAACAAAAATAGTTTTTGAAAGTATAAATCAAAAAAAAGATAAAAATTATAAATCTATAATTGCTAATTTTAACATTACTAGTTCTGAAGGTATAAATAATAACTTATCCCCTGAATTAAGAATATATAATCAGCCTAATATCACAACCAGTGAGGCAGATATTAAAACTACATTAATGGAGGATAAATTTATTGTAATTAATCTTGTCCAAAATCAGGATTATTTTAATGTAAGATATCAAGTTAAACCTTTTATGTTGTGGATATGGTTATCGGTTATCATGATAAGTTTAGGGGGTTTGGTTAGTTTTTTACAAAAAAGAATATGAAAAAAAAATTAATTCCCTATTCAATAATATTAATGTTTTTAATTACTTTTACTGTTTTTTACAAAAGCTTAAAGGATACAAATATTTATACACCAGAGACGAATATCAATAATGATATCCCAATTTTCTTAGCTGATCTTCTGCTTCTAAACGAAAATTCAACATCAACTGAAATTTTTGAATTAGATAAATTCTATTTATTGAATATTTGGGCCTCTTGGTGTGTTCCATGTAGAGATGAACACCCAATATTAATGAGTTTAAGTAAAAATAATAAATTAACTATCATTGGCATGAATTATAAAGATAATAAAAAAAATGCTAAAAGCTTTTTAAATAAATTAGGAAATCCTTATGAAAAAATCATTGTAGATAAAAATGGGACAATTTCAATCGAGTGGGGAGCTTTTGGTGTACCTGAAACTTTTATAATTTATAATAACAAAATAATTAAAAAATACATTGGACCTCTTAATCAGGAGTTGCAAATGGAAATACAAAAAACAATAAAATGAAAATCTTTAAAGTTTTAATAATTATTTTTCTTTTACTTTGTTTTAACAATCTTTCGGCAAATGAAAATAGTGAAAGAAATGAGATAACTAAAAATCTTAGATGTTTGGTTTGTCAGGGACAATCTGTTTACGACTCAGACTCAGATTTTGCAAATAGTATGAAAATCTTAGTGGATAAAAAGTTAAGTGAGGGTTTATCAGATAAAGAAATATATAATTTATTCAAAGAAAAGTACGGATATTGGATTTTGTATGATCCAGGATTAAATAAAAATACGTATTTACTATGGTTATTGCCAATATTGATATTTTTAATTGGAGGTGCAATAATTGTTAAAAGTTTTATATTGAAAAAGTAATTATTTATTAGCTATGTATTTAAAAAATTTTGTAACATTATTTTTCGTAATTTTTTTTATATTTTCAGTGAATGCTGAAGAATTAAATTTAAAAAAACAAAATACAGAATTTAATGTTTATACAGGAATGTTTGATTTTAGTGATGATGGTAAAAGATCAACTCTGATTGGATTTCAGCATCAAAATGAAGATTTAAATAGGAATACATTTATAGGAAATTTGTCCCCAATAACTGGAGCTCTAATTACGGCAGATGCTGCTAGTTATTTATATACTGGTGTTCAAGCTCAATATAAATTAGGATTTTTGAATGTAACTCCTAGTTTTACTCCAGGTTTATATTTCGAGGGAGATGGAAAAGATTTAGGTCATTTGATTGAATTCAAAAGTGAATTACAATTTTCACTAGATTTGTCAAAAAGAAGTGAATTAGGTTTTTCATATAATCATTTATCTAATGCTAGTTTGGGTGACAAAAATCCTGGGGCAAATAGTTATATGTTTAATTTCTTAAAAAACTTCTAATAAAACATATGAATTTAAAAGATTGCCATAATTTTGCTGATTTCAGAAAATTAGCACAAAAAAAGTTACCTTCTCCAATTTTTCATTACATCGATGGTGCCGCAGATGATGAAGTTACGTATGCAAGAAATACAAGTGCATTTGATGATGTTGATTTAGTGCCAAATGTTTTAAGAGGTGTAGAGAATGTTGACCTATCCACAACAATATTTGGAAAGAAATTAGATTTACCTTTTTATTTATCACCAACCGCTTTACAGAGATTATTTCATTACGATGGTGAAAGAGCCGTAGGTAAAGCTGCCAAGAAATATAATACCATGTTTGGAGTATCTGCTCTAGCCACAGTGAGTGTAGAGGAAATTTCCTCTTTAGTTGATACACCAAAAATGTTTCAGTTTTATTTTCACAAAGACAGAGGACTTAACGACTCCTGTCTTGAACGAGCAAAAGCAGCTAAATTTGATGTTATGGCTTTAACGGTTGATACAATCACTGGAGGAAATAGGGAAAGAGATTTAAGAACTGGTTTTACATCACCACCTAAATTAACATTAGCAAGTTTATTTAGTTTTGCTACAAAGCCAATGTGGGGAATAAATTATTTAACGAAAGGTAAATTTGAATTACCTCATCTTCAAGATTTTGTTAAAGAAGGTACGAGTACCAACTCCTCAATTGGAAATTATTTTTCTACAATGCTAGATCAGTCGATGAACTGGAAAGATGCCGAACAACTTTGCTCTAAATGGGGTGGTCATTTTGCCTTGAAGGGAGTAATGAGTGTTGAAGACGCTAAAAGAGCAGTAGATATTGGATGCACAGGAATAATGGTTTCAAACCACGGTGGTAGGCAACTTGATGGATCAAGATCGCCCTTTGATCAACTTGCTGAAATTGTTGATGCCGTTGGAGATAAACTGGATGTAATCTGCGAAGGTGGAATTCATAGAGGAACTCACATGCTTAAAGCATTATCATTAGGTGCAAAGGCGTGTTCTGGTGGAAGATTGTATTTATATGCTTTAGCAGCAGCTGGACAAGCGGGTGTTGAAAGAGCTTTAGAAAAGTACAAATCTGAATTAGTAAGAGATATGAAGTTAATGGGTTGTACTAAAATTAGCGATCTTAGCAGAAGTAATTTAAGATTTAGAACTTAATAGTCGTGAACATTAATGATTGTTATAACTTTGAAGACTTTAGAAAATTAGCAAAAAAAAAATTACCAGCACCTATTTTTCATTACATAGACGGTGGCTCAGACGATGAGGTAACTCTAAATAGAAATACTACCGCATTTAATGAATGTGATTTAGTTCCAAATATATTGGCAAGCGTGGGTGAACCTGATTTATCTACTACAGTATTTGGTAGAAAAATTGATATGCCTCTTTTTTTGTCACCAACAGCAATGCAAAGTTTATACACGCCTGAAGGTGACAAAGCATCAGCAAGAGCTGCTGAAAAATTTGGAACGATGTATAGCATGTCCACAATGGCATCTTTTTCAATTGAGGAGATTGCGAATATTTCGAGTGGTCCAAAACTTTTTCAACTATATGTTCATAAGGACCAATCTATCACCGATGATTTAATTGATAGGTGTAGAAGATCAAATTTTGATGGGCTTTGTTTGACAGTAGATACTCTAGTTGCGGGAAACAGAGAAAGAGATCATAGAACTGGGTTTACTACACCCCCTAAATTAACCTTGGAAAGCTTATTAAGTTTTGCGATGCGCCCAGAATGGGTTTTTAAATATTTAATAAATAAAAAATTTGAGTTAGCAAACATTAAACATAAAACAGACAAAGGGACTAACATCGCGAAATCAGTTATAGATTATATCAATGAACAATATGATCCTAAAATGAACTGGAAAGATGCGGAGTATTGTATTAAGAGATGGAATGGTCCTTTTGCTTTAAAGGGTGTAATGTCCGTTGAAGATGCAAAAAGAGCAATTGATATTGGTTGCACCGCTATAATGATTTCTAATCATGGAGGAAGGCAATTAGATGGTTCGAGATCTCCTTTTGATCAGGTGAAAGCTATCTCAGATGCAGTTGGTGATAAATTAGAAATTATACTTGATGGTGGTATCAGAAGAGGAACGCATGTTCTCAAAGCCTTAGCTGCAGGAGCTACAGCTTGTAGTTTTGGTAAAGCATTTCTTTTTAGTTTAGGAGCAGGAGGTCAAAAAGGGGTTGAAAGATTATTAGATAATATGCAAAAAGAAATTAGAAGAAATATGATTTTGATGGGATGCAAAAAAATTGAAGACCTAGATGCGTCAAAAATAATCTACCGTAACTAATCAACAAGTAATTGTCAGGAATATTCCGAATATATTAAAAAGGTTTTTTTAAAAATCATGAATAGACATTAGTCTACTTTTCGTCTAGGTTTTCACTTTTAAAATTATGATACTTGCTAAAAATTTAGAAAATTTAGGAACAGAATCTGCATTTAGTGTCTTAGCAGAAGCTAAAGCATTAGAGGCGAAAGGCCATCCAATGATACATTTAGGATTAGGTCAGCCGGACTTTAAAACGCCGAAGCACGTTGTTGAAGCTGCAAAAAAAGCGTTAGATGATGGACACCACGGATATGTAATGTCTAACGGAATTCCAGAATGTAGAGAGGCTGTAACAAGATGGATTAAAAAACAGTATGATGCCAACGTTGATCCTGAAAGAATTTTAATCATGCCTGGTGGAAAGCCTACGATGAGTTATGCCATTCAATGTTTTGGTGAACCAGGTGCAGAAATAATTCATCCTACACCTGCATTTCCGATCTATGAATCTATGATAAATTATACTGGATCTACGCCAGTTCCATATGATCTTACTGAAGATAAAGATCTTAAATTTGATCCAGATAAAATAATATCTTTAATCACTGATAAAACTAGATTGTTAATTTTAATCAATCCAAACAACCCAACAGGTAGTTTTGTTGAGAAACCGGTAATAGATTATTTTGCTAAAGAATTAGAAAAGCATCCACATGTTACTATTTTAAGTGATGAAATTTATAGCAGACAAATTTTTGACTATAAAGAAATGCCATCTTTTTTTCATTATGAAGCTCTAAAGGATAGATTAATAGTTTTAGAGGGATGGAGCAAAGCTTACTCAATGACCGGTTGGAGACTAGGATGGAGTTATTGGCCTAAAGAAATGATTCCTCATGTTAATAAATTGTTAATAAATAGTGTCTCATGCGTAAATGCAGCTGCGCAATTTGCAGGCATTGCAGCTTTAGATGGCCCAGATGACTCGATAAAAGATATGTTAGATAAATTTACATTAAGAAGAAATTTAATTCACAAAGGATTAAATGACTTGCCTGGAATAGAATGTAGTTTACCAGGCGGTGCTTTTTACGCTTTTCCAAAAGTAATTGGTACAGGTATGAATGGATCTGAATTTTGTAAAAAAGCAATGCACGAGGCTGGAGTCGCTATTGTTCCAGGAACAGCATTTGGTAAAACTTGCCAGGATTATGTAAGATTTAGCTTTGCTGCATCTAGAGATAATATACAGCAAGCATTAGAAAATATAGGCAAGATGCTTTCTAAATAAGCTGTATTTTTTCATTTTTTTTTAATAATATTAAGTATTATGAACCAACAAGTTGAAACAGAATTAAAAAGTCTTTTAAACAGCAGATATTCAACATCAGAGTCTGCTCGTGGAAATTATGCAAGAGGAGAGGATACTTACGATCCAATTTTATCAAAAGCGGTAGTTTTTCCAGAAACTAATGAAGAGGTATCAAAAATACTAAAACTTTGTAACGAGCATAAAGTTCCGGTAGTTCCATATGGGACAGGAACATCTTTAGAGGGAAATGTTGTAGGAAATGAAAATGGCATAACTATCTGCTTGGAAAAAATGAATAAAATTTTAAGTGTAAATACTGAAGATTTCGATTGCAGAGTTCAGGCATGCGTAACAAGAGAGCAATTAAATGAGCATTTAAGAGAAGATGGTGTTTTTTTTCCCATAGATCCAGGAGCAAACGCCGCTTTAGGAGGTATGGCATCCACTTCGGCCTCTGGAACAATGGCAGTAAAATATGGAACCATGAAAACGGTTATTTCTGGTCTAACAGTAGTGTTACCAAATGGAGATATTGTCAATACAGGTGGTAGAACTAAAAAAACTTCTGCAGGTTATAATTTAACGAATTTATTTATTGGATCGGAAGGAACTCTCGGTATTATTACTGAAGTTCACTTAAGATTATCTCCGATACCAGAAAGTATAATGAGTGCGGTATGTCATTTCCCTTCATTAGAGGACGCAGTAATGACAGCTCAACAGGTTATTCAGTACGGTGTTCCAATTGCAAGAATTGAAATGCTCAACGCAGATCAGATGGGAATTTCTATAAATTACTCTAAATTAAAAGACATTCAGGCAGTACCAACTTTATTCTTTGAATTTCATGGATCTGAGTCTTCAAATAAAGAGAATATCAACATTGTAGAAGAATTATCAAAAGAAAATAAAGGAAGCTCATTTAAATGGGCCAAAGACTTAGAAGATAGAAACAAACTTTGGCAAGCAAGATGGGATGTATATTATTCTGTTAAAGCTCTAAACAATAATGGAAGAGTTTATTCAACAGACGTTTGTGTTCCAATCTCAAAAATTACCGAATGTGTCAAATTTGCTGAGGAACAAGCAAAAAAATTTGGAGTTAGAGCCCCAATGGTAGGTCATATGGGGGACGGCAATTTTCACGTAGTTCTACCTTATGATCCTCAAAAGAAAGATGTTTACAAACAACTTAGAGCATTTAATGGAACATTAATTAGAAAAGCTTTAGAGCTTGAAGGAACAATTACAGGTGAACATGGAGTGGGACTTCACAAAAAAGAATATTTACTTGAACAGCACCCTGACAGTATTCCAGTTATGAAATCAATTAAAAAAACATTAGATCCGAATAATATAATGAATCCTGGAAAAATTTTTGATTTAAACTAATCTTCAACATGAAAAAAATCCTGATTACTAGAAGATTATTAAGATCTTGTGAGGATAAAGCCAAAGAAACTTTCGAAGCAAATTTTAATTTAAACGATGAATTATATTCTCAAAAAAAATTAATTGAGTTGAGCGAGGGACAAGATGGAATATTGTCATCTTTAACTGATAAATTAGACGCCGAAACTATTAATAAACTTCCAGACTCTATAAAAATTATTTCTAATTTTGCAGTTGGATTTGGAAACATAGACTTAGAAGCAGCAAAGAAGAGAGGCATTGCAGTTACAAATACTCCAGATGTACTAACTGATGCAACAGCTGAAATAGGAATGCTGTTAATATTAGGCGCTTGTAGACGAGCCGCTGAAGGAATTGAAAGTGCAAAAGAAGGTGGCTGGAAGTGGTCTGCAGATTATTTAATTGGAAAACAATTAACAGGTGCCAGACTTGGAATACTTGGAATGGGGAGAATTGGTCAAAAAATTGCAAAAGTTGCTAAATCTTTAGGAATGATAATTCATTATCACAACAGATCAAAGTTGAGGGAAGATAAAGAAAACGGAGCAACTTACCACGACAATTTGAAAGACTTACTGTCAGTATCTGATGTATTGTCTGTTTGTTGTCCAGCTTCAAAAGAAACAGTCGATATGATCAACAAAGATACAATTGAATATTTACCTAAAGGAGCAATTGTAACAAACGTAGCTAGAGGAGATATAATAGATGACGAAGCTTTGATAGATGCTCTTGACCGAAGAAAAGTTTATGCAGTTGGATTAGACGTTTATAAAAATGAACCAAATTTAAATCCTGGATATCTAAAACATAAAAGTGCATTTATTCTTCCCCATCTAGGTAGCGCAACAAAGGAAACTAGGACTGCGATGGCTAACCTTGCTATTGATAATTTAGAGGAGTTTTTCAAAACAGGTAACTGTAAGAATAAAGTTAATTAATTTAAATTAAGTATAGTTAAAAGAGTTTTCTCTACTGTGGGTTGTATCAAATATTTGAACACTTAAAAGTGGCATTGACTCCTGCTCTCATTAATTTTTAATAAGGTGTTTTAAATTAATTGAAGAGGGATAATGAAAGCACAAGTTTTGCACAAATATGACCCAGAAATGAAAGAGAAGGTTTGGGTTACAGGTCAAGAAATGCCAGATCCAAAAATTGAGAAGGCATCAGATGTAATTGTTAAAATCGGTGCTGCAGGAGTTTGCAGAACAGATTTACATATAATTGAAGGAGTATGGAAACACATTCAAGATCCAGATGGAACTTTGTTGCCATGCGTGATGGGACATGAAAATGCTGGATGGGTAGAGGATGTTGGTAAAGACGTAACTGATTTTAAAAAAGGTGATCCTGTGATTTTACACCCACTGATATCTGGGACAGGTGGTACATGTTTAGATTGTAGAAGAGGTAATGATATGCATGCTGCTGCTGGAGCCTTTCCTGGCTTAAGTATTAAAGAGGGAGGTTACTCAGAACTCTTAAAAACTAGTGTTAGAAATTTAATTAAACTTCCAAAAGTTTTGGCCCCTAAAGATGTTGCACCTTTTTCGGATGCAGGCCTTACAGCTTACAGAGTTGTTAAAAAAGCAACTAGGCATTTACTACCCGGCCAAAGTTGTACAATAATTGGTGCTGGAGGTTTGGGGCATATAGCAATTCAGTGTTTAAAAGCAATGTGTGCTGCCGACATTATTATAGTTGAAAAGTCTGAGACAGCTTTGAAACATGCAATGGAGCTTGGTGGTGATCATGGAGTTTTAATTGATGGAAATGAAATTGAAAAAGTTCAAGAACTAACCAAAGGCTTAGGTTCTGAAGCTGTTATCGATTTTGTAGGTGAAAAAGGATCTACTGCTATGGGAATTCAAATGACTTCTAATGGTGGTTTTTACTACATAGTTGGATACGGAGAGGAAATTAAATCACTTGCAGTTGATTTAATTATTTCTGAGAAAACTATTGTGGGTAATTTAGTGGGAACGTGGTCTGAATTATATGAACTAATGGAATTAGCTGATCGAGGAAAAGTTAAGTTATCCATGAAAGAATATAAATTAGATGATGCTAACAAAGCACTTCATGATCTTAATGAGGGAAAAGTTAAAGGTCGTGCGGTACTAGTTCCATAATTAACAATAAGGAGAGGATAAACATGAAGACAATAAAAACCTACGTAGTGGCGCTTATATCGGCTTTGTTGGTATTAAGTCCTGTTGCGTATGCTGATAAGTGGAGCGATCAGTTTCCACATATCAAGGCTACTGGAGATATTCCAGGTGAGTGTTCTTATGATGCTATGTCTAAGAAAAATTACAAAGGTAAGACACTTAAAATAAACACACACGCTGTTCCAGTTATGGGTGAGCCAACAGCTTTACACGCTGAGCAATTTGCTAAACTTACAGGAGCAAAAGTTGATGTAACACATACGCCTGCTGGTGATTTGTATGCAAAAGCTATGGTTCCATTTCAAGCAGGTCAAGCTCCGTATGATATAGTTTTTGGATTTTCAAACTTTATTAATGATTGGAAAAGATACTTAGAGCCAGTTCCAAAAAAATATGTTGAGATGAAACAAATGCAAGATGTTACTCCATCTCACATTGGTATAGCATCTTGGGATGGTGTTATGTATCAGTTTCCAGTTGATGGTGACAGACACTATTTAAAATATAGAAAAGACGTAATTGACAATCCTGAGTATCAAAAAAAATATAAAGCTGATACTGGTAAAGAGTTAAGAGTTCCACAAACATGGAAAGAGTATGGAGAAATGGCTGCGTACTTTAATGGTTGGGACTGGGATGGAGACGGTGAGAAAGAATATGGATCTGCAGAAGTTATGAAAAAAGATGACTTGATGTATGCAGCTTTTTATTCAAGATCTGCCGCTTACTCAAAAAATCCTAAAACTCCAGGTGGTTTTTTCTTTGATTTAAAAACTATGAAACCATTGATTAACAATCCAGGTTTTGTGGAAGCTTTAACCGACTGGGTTGCAGCTACTAAATATGTTCCTCCAGGAGGAATAAACTTTGGTCTAGGTGATGAAATTGGATCATTTGGTGGAGGACAAACTTTGTTTAGTTTCTCATGGGATGATGCATTTGTTGCTGCTATGCAACCTGACAGCCCGATTAACAACAAGGTTGGTGCTGCTCAATTACCAGGCGCAATGAAAGTTTGGAATAGATCAACAAACTCTTGGGATCAAGGCTTTAACCAAGCTCCTTTTTTCGTATGGGGATGGGCAGTTGGTGTTGCCAAGAAAAGTAAAGAAAAAGAAATGGCTTTTGATTACTTATGTTTCTTTGCAAACGAAGCAAATCATCAAGCTGACATAGGTATTGGTCGTTTTGGAGTTAACCCATTTAGAAATGACGACTTTAAAGCAGATGTTTGGACTCAAATTGGTTGGGATAAAGATATTGCCCAATCATATGTTGATACCCTAGCTCAGATGGAAGAAAGTAAGAATAGAGTTTTTCCTTTGAGAGTTCCAGGTACATTTGAGTTTAATGCTGCATTAGCTACAGCTGCTGCAAAAGCTTTAGCTGGTCAGTTATCACCACAGGCTGCCTTAGACGAAGCTGCTAAGCAGTGGGAAGATATACTTAATAGAGTAGGAAAAGACAATGTAAGAGCGGCTTATTCTGTTGGTGTAGCAATGGAAGATAACAAGCTTTAAAAAACTTTGTGGCCGTCATAACGACGGCCACAACAAACAAATTCCAAAAATTACAATTATGAATTTTAAGCACAAGTATGTTTTTTTATTTCCTGGTTTATTTGTGCTTATAGGAATACTTATTTTTCCTATAATTTTTACTATTAGATTAAGTTTATCAGGCTGGAATAGTTATACGCCTGAAATGAATTTTATAGGAATTACAAATTATATAAGACTTTTTACTGATGACCCAAGATTTTGGGAGTCTTTTTTTAGACTGAGTTTTTTATCGGTTACTACTGTTATTCTTCAATACATAATTGGTTTTGCATTAGCACTTATAGTTTGGAGAGAAATTAAATTTAAAAGATTCTTTAGAGTTATTTTTCTAATTCCTATGATGACTACGCCTGTCATTATGACAGTAATTTGGAGGACGTTTTTTCATGAGTCCCTAGGTCCTGTGAATGATCTTTTGGGAAACTTAGGAGTAGAGCCTATATTATGGCTCAGTGATCCAGTTATTGCTAAATTCACAGTAATTATTGTTGAAGTTTGGCAGTGGACCCCATTTATGTTTTTATTGTTACTTGCAGGTTTATTATCTCTTCCCAAAGAACCTTTTTTAGCTGCAGCCATAGATGGTGCAAGTCCTTTTAGAAAGTTTGTATACGTTACATTTCCACTAATGGCTCCAATCTCAATTGGGGCAATTATTATTAGATTAATTGAGGCCTCAAAGATAATGGATACAGTTTTTGTATTGACTTCTGGAGGACCAGGTACGGCAACAGAGACCTCAAGTTTTTATATTTACATTAAAGGTTTGAGGGAGTTTCAAATGGGTTACGCTGCAACTCTTTCTTTTACGTATTTAGTTATAATGATCATAAGTTTAACGATCATAGCAAAAGTTTTAACAAAATTAATGATTAAAGAATAATGGAAAAACTTTACAAATTTTTAAAATATACTTTTATTATTCTCTGGACAGTTTTTATTGTGGCCCCTTTTCTATGGGCTATTTCTACTTCTTTTAAAGATTTCCAGTCAGTAAATAGTAAGGTTACTTATATTCCTTGGTTAGATTTTGAACCAACACTTGAAGGATGGCGTGTATTAGTCAAGTCACCTGCAAGAGGTGGAGTGGATATTGTTGAACCTTATTTCAATAGCCTTTTTGTAACTTGCACTGCAAGTTTAATAAGTATAGTTTTAGGCACATTAGCAGCTTATGCTCTATCAAGATTTACTTTTAAAGCTGGTTTTGTAAGAAATAACGATATTACTTTCTTTTTTATATCGCAAAGAATAATGCCGCCGATTGTGTTATCAATACCCTTCTTTATATTTTTAAGCACGATAGGATTACTAGATAGTTTGATAGGACTAGTAGTAGTTTATATAGTCCTGTTAATGCCTATAGCAGTTTGGATCATGGTAGATTTTTTTAACAGAGTTCCAAAAGAGTTAGATGAAACTGCATTGATAGATGGGTGTAATCCTTACCAGGCATTCTATAAAGTTGTCCTGCCGAACTCTATACCGGGATTAATTGTTGCGGGTATGTTTTGTATTATATTTGGTTGGATAGATTTTTTCTTTGCATTTATTTTAACATTTACAGAAGTACAGTTATTACCTGTAAAAGTTGTAGCACTTAATTCTTCAATAACACCTTGGTGGAGCTTGTCAGCGTCTGCCTTAATATCTGTTGCACCTTTAATCATAGTAGCTTTTGTTGTCGAGAGATATTTATCTAAAGGAAATTTATCTGGGGCATTAAAATAATGAATTTAATCGGAGAAAATATAACTTATAAGCCAGACGATCAGTTTCATTTAAACGATGTTTCATTTAATTTTAAAAAAGGAAATTTGTATACTATATTAGGAAGAACTTTATCTGGAAAAACTACATTTTTAAAAACAATTGCTGGTTTGTTAAATCCTGATAGTGGAAATTTATCATTTGAAGATAATGATTTTATCAAAATACCTGTGTGGGAAAGAAATGTAGCAATGGTTTATCAACAATTTATTAATTATCCTCATCTAAATGTTTATGAGAATATAATTTTCCCGCTTAAACAAAGGAAAATAAGCGAAGATCAAATAAAGAAGGATGTAGAAGAAGCGCTTAAAACTGTAGGACTAGTTGGTTTCGAAAATAGGAAAATTCAAGAATTGTCAGGAGGACAGCAACAAAGAGTTGCTTTAGCAAGATCATTAGCAAAAAAAGCAAAAATATTATTACTGGATGAACCTTTGGTGAATTTAGACTACAAATTAAGAGAACAATTAAGAGAAGAATTTAAAAAAATATTCACGCAAGGTTTATCAGAAGATACTATTTTAATCTACTCTACTACTGACCCACAGGAAGTTATGGAATTAAATGGTGAGGTGATAGTGTTAGATGAGGGTAAAGTTTTACAAAAGGGACCTGCAAAAGAAATTTTTGAAAATCCTAGAACTTTAAAGGTGGCTGAAATTTCAAATGATCCACCAATGAATATTTTAAAGGGAACAAAAAGGTCTGAAAAATTAAGTTTTGAAAATATTTTAATTAATTCTCCTTCCCATTTTAAAAATTTAAGCGATCAAGGTTATAATTTTGGAATTAGGGCTTCAGAAATAAAATTAAATGATCAAGGTGAAGAATTTGAAATTGAACTTGCTGAAATAAGTGGGTCGGAAACTTTATTGCATTTAAAAAAGGGAGATTCCAAAGTGATAGCCCTTATCGAAGAAGTTATGAATTTTAAAATTCACGAAAAGGTAAAAATTAAATTTAATGAAAATAAATTATATGCCTTTGATCAAAATGAAGAATTAGTCTCTTCACCTTATGGAGTATCCCATGGCTAAAATAGAGTTGTCAAATATTTCTCATACTTATAATCCAAATGATACTAATCCAACTTATGCACTTAATCCGTTTTCTATGACTTGGGAAAATGGAAAAAGATACGCAATTTTAGGGCCATCTGGTTGTGGAAAAACCACAATGTTAAATATTGTTTCAGGATTAGTTAGACCATCAAAAGGAAATATTTTATTTGATGAGAATGATGTAACAGATCTTATAACTGAAGAGAGAAATATAGCTCAAGTCTTTCAATTCCCAGTCATCTATAACACCATGACTGTTTATGATAATTTAGCTTTTCCATTAAGATGTAGAAATTTTACAGATCAAAAAATTAAAGAAAGAGTCAAATCAGTTTCAGACACCCTTAGATTGTCATCTTTTCTAAATTCGCCAGCAAGAAAACTAACTGCTGACCAAAAGCAACTCATATCTCTTGGAAGAGGATTAGTAAGAGAGGATGTTGCAGGTGTTTTGATGGATGAACCGTTAACCGTAATTGATCCAGATTTAAAATTTAGATTAAGAAGAAATTTAAAAGAAATAAATGAACAATACAAAACTACATTAGTTTATGTCACTCACGATCAAAATGAGGCTATGACCTTTGCTGACAATATCATTGTGATGGATCAAGGTGAAATAGTTCAAGTAGGACTTCCAAAAGACTTATTTGAAAAACCAAGAACCACATTTGTTGGATATTTTATTGGTTCCCCAGCTATGAATTTGTTTAATTCTGAAATTCTTTCGGAAAATTCAATAAAGTTTAATAATGATACCATTAAAACAAAAACTGACTTGTCAAAAATTAAAGACAAGAATGTAAAATTAGGAATACGATCAGAATTCATTAAAATTGCAACTGATCAAAAAGAAAATATTGTTAGTGTTAAAGTAACAAGAGTTGAGGATTTTGGAAATTTTAAACTCATAACTGGTAAAGCTGGAGATTTAGAGATTAAATCTAAGGTTGAAAGAGAAATTCCAATATCAACCGAGGAACTAAAACTTCATTTACCTGCAGAAAAATGTTGTATCTACTCTAATGAAATGCTTGTTAACTAAAACTAATACCCAGATGCATATCCATCTTTTCTAGGATCCGAACCTCCAATTAATTTACCTTTTTTTCTGTCTATTTGGATTGCTTGACCTCCACCATGTGGATCGTTAGTAAATTCTACTTTATGGCCAATTGCTTCAAGTTTACTTTTAATATCCTCGCTTATTTCTTTTTCGAGTTTGTAGATATTATTGAAATGAAATGCTCTTGGATAAGAAATGGCTTCTTGGGGAGTCATATTAAAGTCAAAAATATTATTAAATACATGAACTTGTCCAACAGGTTGATATTGACCACCCATTACTCCAAATGAAAGTACGGTTTTATTATCATTGTTTAAAGCTAAGCCTGGGATAATAGTGTGTAATGGTCTTTTGCCACCCTCAATACAGTTTGGATGATCTCTCTCTACTCTAAAATTAGTTCCTCTATTGTGAAATAAAATACCTGACTTATTAGATGTAATCCCACTTCCAAATGAGTAGCATATAGAATTTATAATGGAGACTGAATTTAAATCTTTGTCAACCACTGTTAAGTATACAGTTTCAGGATGATTTGGGATCTTTAGGTCATTGATTTTATAACACTTGTTTAAAGATATATTGTTAAATAATTCTTGAGTACTTTTTTCACTTAGAATTTTTTTTAGATCAATACTTATAAAATTTGGATCTGCAATATTCTCTTCTCTTATTTTATAACACAATTTTGTTACTTCAGCTTCAAGATGGAACCTTTCAACACTATCAGGATTAAATTTATTTATTTTTAATTTCTCTAACAGCTTTAACATTAATAACACTGTTACACCTGGTCCGTTAGGCGGGCATTGGTGAACAGTTATATCTTTAAAATTCGAGGATATAGTTTTAGATTTTAAAGTTTTTTGAATTGAAAAATCTTCAATTGAATGTAGTCCTCCAATTTCATTTAAGCTCTTTACCATATCCTCAGCTATTGAACCTTGATAAAATTCCTTTATTCCATTTTTTTTAATTAATTTTAGAGTATTAGCTAAAGGAATATTTTTTCTAAGTTCATTATTTTTATATACTTTTCCATTTTTCAAATATAAGTTTTTAGTAATTTTATGGTTATTTAATTTTTTAAATGACTTTTCCCAAGCCTCAGAAACTTTTTTAGTTACTTTATATCCATTATCAGCATAATTAATCGAATTTAAAAATAACTCCTCAAAGTCTAATTTGCCATGCTCATCATGAATTGTTTTCCAAGCATCAAGAGCTCCAGGAATAGTTACCGAATGAGGTGTTGTTAGTTCTATTTTATCTATGTTTTTACTTTCAAAAAATTCAAAGTTAGCTTTCTTAGGAGCAATACCTGATCCGTTGTATGAAATTGGATCTTTATTTTCCATTTTAACTATTGCAAAACAATCACCACCAATACCAGTTGAATTTGGTTCTACTACTGACAAACAGATTGATGCTGCAATTGCAGCATCTGCTGCATTTCCACCCTTTTTTAAAATATTAAGGGCCTCCTCCGTTGCAAGTGGATGTGAAGTAGCGGCCATTGCATTTGCAGAAATAGAGTCTGAATTTTTGTTAGATTTCATTAATAAATTCTACAGAATTAATTTAATTTAATACAAACAATTAAAATACAATCTGGAATTGAATAAAACGTCATTAGGGGCAAAACGTCCGACTTTTTAGAAAGACTCTATTGTGAATCTATGTTTAAATTCATTCAGTTAATTAACTAGAGGAGAGAACAAAATGATTAAAAATAAAAAATCATTAAAAGGTGCTAAAACACCTTCAAGACGAAAGTTCTTCAAAGCAGCAGCAGCAACTGGTGCAGCAGCAACAGCAGCTGTAGCAATGCCGAATCTTGCTTTGGGAGCTGGTCACATTACTCTAAAGATGCAAGCAGCTTGGCCTTCAGGCGCTAACATCTTTTTTGAAATGGCGTCAGACTACGCAAAAATGGTTAGCGATATGTCAGATGGAAAACTAAAAATTGATGTTCAACCAGTCGGTGCAGTTGTTAAAACTTCTGAAATCGGACAAGCGGTAAGTTCTGGAGTAGTAGATATGGGTCACTGGGTGACTGCATACTGGTACGGAAAAAATCCAGCAGCTTCACTTTTTGGAACTGGTCCTTCATACGGTATGTCATCTCAAGAAGTTATGGCTTGGATGGAGTATGGTGGAGGAAGAAAGTTATATGAAGAAGCAGTAGCAAGTGTAGGATTTAATTACACAGGTTTCTTCCATATGCCTATGCCAGCTCAACCATTTGGTTGGTTTAAAAAGAACGTAACAAAAGTATCTGATGTTAAAGGTATGAAGTATAGAACAGTTGGTCTAGCGACTAACGTTTTAACTGCTATGGGAATGGTCGTAAGACAATTGCCTGGTGGTGAAATCCAACCAGCTATGAAAACTGGTTTGATTGATGCTGCAGAGTTTAACAACCCAACATCAGACTCACAGTTTGGAATGCAAGACGTCTCTAAACACTATCACTTAGGAAGTTTCCACCAATCTCAGGAAATGTTTGAAATTCCTATGAATACTAAGAGACTAAACAGCCTTTCACCTGCTCATCAAGCTATCTTGAGAAATGCTGCATATGCTGCAAACTCAGATAACTACTTCAAAGCTTTAGTTAGATACTCACAAGATTTAGCTAAATTGATGAATGAGCATAAGGTTAATGTTTACCAAACATCTGACGCTATCTTAGCTGAACAACTAAAAGGTTGGGATAAGGTCATTGGTGAGTTTTCTGGAAAAGATGCTTTCTTTAAGAAAGTAGTAGACTCACAAAAAGCATACGCTAAGAGAACTATGAAGTATCTGTTGATGAATCAACCGAACTATAAATTAGCTTATGAAAATGAGTTTGGTCCAATTCAGAAAGTTAAAATCTAATTAACTTTTAGAAATTTAAAAAAGGGGGTTTAAAATACCCCCTTTTTTTTTATATTAATTTAATATATTTGTTGTTGATGGAAACTTTCATTAAATTTGCTGATACACTTAGCACCTCAATGGGTAAAGCATTTTCTTGGTGTATAGTAATTTTAATGGGAGGAACTGTCTATGAAGTTGTTATGGCTTATGTTTTTAATAAGCCAACTTTATGGAATTTTGATTTTAGCATGCAGATGTACGGTGCAATATTAATGATGTCAGGCGCATACTGTTTAGCAACCGAAGCTCATGTGAGAGGTGATGTCATTTATAGATTATTTAAAGAAAGAACTCAGGCTTGGATAGATTTAGTTCTATACTTTATTTTCTTTTTTCCTGGTGTAGTAGCTCTAGCGTTTTATGGTTATGAATACGCTGCAATGGCTTGGAAGATTAAAGAAACTAGTTGGAGCAGCCCTGCACAAATCCAAATTTATATGGTTAAATCAATGATACCTTGTGCTGGCGTCCTCTTAGTTATTCAAGGAGTAAGCGAAGTTTTCAGATCAATTATTTGTATAAGAACAGGACACTGGCCATCCAGAATGGTTGTCGCAGAAGAAACAGAGCAGATATTAATGAGGCAGTCAAAAGAGGAGGAACAAAAAGATGTTGTTTAGTCTAACAAATCCAGAAGTTGCTATTTTAATGATGGGAATTTTTCTTTTTGCGGTTCTTTTAGGCTTTCCGATTGCCTTTACTTTAATGGCAATGGGAATTGGTTTTGGTTATTACGCTTATTACGATGCGACTATGATGGAACATATTTTTGATAATCGAATATTTCAACTCTTTGTTCAAAACACCTATACAGTAATGGATAACAACGTTCTCACAGCTGTACCTTTATTTTTATTTATGGGTTACTTAGTTGAGAGAGCAGGAATAGTAGCAAAATTATTTTTTGCAATCAGATTAGCTGCACATAGATTACCTGCATCAATGGCTGTAGCAGCTTTAATAACTTGTACATTATTTTCGACAGCAACAGGAATTATTGGAGCAGTTGTAACTTTAATGGGATTACTAGCTTGGCCTGCAATGGTTAAAGCAGGTTATGACAAAAAATTTGCATCAGGTATTATTTGTTCTGGAGGGTGCTTAGGAATCTTAATTCCTCCAAGTATTATGTTAATTGTTTATTCAGTTATTGCGCAACTTTCCCCATTAAGACTTTTTGCAGCCGCTATTTTTCCAGGTTTATTATTAGCAGGTTTATATATTGGGTATGCAGTTTTTAGAGCTTGGTTAAACCCATCTATAGCACCGAGACCTCCTGAGGAGGATATTCCACCAAGAGCTGAAATTTTAAAAGAAGTTTTAGTATCTTTCGTACCTTTGTTTGGATTAATTATGTTAGTTCTTGGAACAATTTTGGCTGGGATTGCAACTCCAGCAGAGGCAGCAGCAGCAGGTGCATTTGGAGCTCTAGTATTATCTTGGTTTTATAAGACACTTAAATGGCAAAATTTTAAAGAGTCAGTATTTTTAACTGCTAAAACAACAGCTATGATTATGTGGTTATTTATTGGGTCATGGACATTTTCATCTGTGTTCTCTTATTTAGGAGGTCACGAAGTTTTTGAGCATTTCTTTACTTCAATCAATATTTCAACTTGGCAGTTTTTAGTTATCACTCAAATCATAATATTTCTTTTAGGATGGCCATTAGAGTGGACAGAGATTTTAATTATTTTTGTACCTATATTTTTACCTTTACTAGAAATTTTCGGAGTTAATCCGTATTTCTTTGCAATGTTGATTGCTTTAAACTTGCAAACATCCTTCCTAACTCCACCCATGGCGATGTCCGCCTATTACTTGAAAGGAGTTCAAAAAACAAATGTTGAACTTCTACAAATTTTTCGTGGAATAATGCCATTCTTAGGGATTGTTATTTTTGCAATGTTTCTAATGTACATGTTTCCTGCAATAGCATTATGGTTGCCAGAAACGTTATTTGCACAATAAAAAAATGTCAGACATATTTTCGTTAAAAGTTGAGGAGCTTACCTCAAAGATCAAAGATGCTCAATTAACATCTGTTGAGATTTGTGAAGCATATTTGGAAAGAATTAAAAAGTTTGAAAAGGATGTAAAGGCTTGGGCTCATTTTGATAAAAAACTTTTACTTGAAAAAGCAGCTGAGTCAGACGAGCATAGAAGATCTGGTAAACCCCTAGGACCTTTGCATGGAATCCCAATAGCTTTAAAAGATATAATTGGCACAGTAGATATGCCAACTGAATGCGGAACTGTCATTAGAAAAGGAAAATCTTTTTCTCAAAATGCAGAAATAGTAGATTTACTTTTGTCAGCTGGGGCAATTGTAATGGGCAAAACAGCAACTTCTGAGCTTGCCTTTCTTGGTCCACCTAAAACTACTAATCCACACGATCCTACAAGAACGCCAGGAGGTTCATCTAGTGGATCTGCTGCATCAGTAGCTTCTTTTATGGCACCTTTATCAATTGGATCTCAAACTGGTGGATCTGTTATAAGACCAGCATCTTACTGTGGAGTTGTGGGTTATAAACCATCTTATGGATTAATTTCTAGAAATGGAGTTCTTAAAACTTCTGACAAGTTAGACCATATTGGTATTTTTGGAAGGTCTGTAGAGGATGTAGCGTTACTTGCAAAAGTCCTAATTAAAAAAGATAATTATGATAGTGCTACAGTTCACTATTCAACTGAAAATATGTTGGATGAAGCAAAAAAGGGACCATTGTTCGATCCAAAGTTCATTTTTTACAAAACTGATCACTGGAAAATTGTAGATAAAAAATCAAAAGAAGCTTTTGAGTATTTTATAAAATCTTTTAAAAAAAATATTGAAGTATTTGATACACCTTCATATTTTAAAGATATTCATAAGTATCATCAAATAATTCATGAAACTGATTTAGCAAACAACTTTGCGCTTTATTATAAAAAATATAAAAAAAAATTATCAAAGTATATGCAAGACGCTATAGCAAAAGGGAACAAGCATTCCGCGAAAGATTATGCAGAAGCAATAGACTTTATGAAAAGAAGCTACGAGTCATATCAGGAAGTTTTTGAAGATTATCACGGAGTTTTGTCTCCATCTAGTCCAGGTGTAGCACCCAAAGGTTTAAAAAGTACAGGAACTGCTGAATTTAATAAAGTTTGGTCTTATCTTGGAACACCTTGTATTTCTTTACCTTTACTTCAAGGCGAAGGAAATATGCCTTTAGGAGTGCAACTAATAGGCGCGAAATATGATGATCACAGGTTTTTAGGTGTTGCTAATTGGTTAGAAAAGGAATGTAATAAATAAAATGAGTAAATTTACAACATTTCTGGGAACTTTGCTTGCTGCTGCATTTTTAATTGGTCTTGCAACCACGTTAACAAGATCAACTATGATTGGTTTTTTTGATGTTCTTCCTGTTTATATTTTGATGGCTATAGCAATTTTCATGATGGTCTACGAAGCTTTCTTCGATAAAAAATAATTTTTAAGTATTAAATTGTCTAAACAGAATAAAAATTTTTTAGCTTTCTCATTGCTTTTTATTCAACCAATTTTTATGTCTTCTAATTTAATAGTTGCTAGAGGTGGTATTGAATTTGTTCCTCCAATTTCTCTAGCATTTTGGAGATGGACTTTTGTTTTTATAATCCTTTTACCTTTTACCTATATATCTTTAAAAAAAAATTATTTAATAATAAAAAAAGAATATAAAAAGTTATTTTTCTTAGGTGCTATGGGATGCGGAGTATGTGGTGCTTTTCCATTTCTAGCTGGAGCAACAACAACAGTTACTAATATGGCTATTATTTATACTTCATCGCCTATTTTTATAATTTTAATTTCTGCAATTTTTTTTCAAGAAAAAATAAATTATCTTAAAATAATTGGATTGATTTCTTGCTTAATTGGTGTTTTTGCAATTATTATTAAGGGAGACTTAAACTTATTAATAAATTTAAACTTTACTATTGGTGACCTATGGATGCTTGCTGCAGCTATAGGCTGGGCATTATATTCAATATATCTTTTTTACTGGAAGTCTGAATTATCAATTTTTCAGAGATTTACATTGGTCTCTCTTTTTGGTGCACTCAGTTTGTTGCCTTTTTACATTATTGAAGAGCTTTTAGTAGCTAGAACTACTTTTAATGAACAATTTTATATGTGGGTATTATTTGCAGCTATTTCTCCAGGTATAATTGCATTCACCTTATATACTCAAGCTCAAAAAAGTCTTGGAGCGTCATTAACTGGATTTACACTTTATGTTTTTACAATTTATGGTGCAATTTATGGATATTTTATATTTGATGAAAAACTTAAATCGTTTCATTATGTAGGCACAGCTTTGGTGTTTTTGGGTGTTTACCTGGCAAAAAAAAATTATGAAACTAAAACGTAGGAATCTTTTCTTGGAAATTATAATTGGAATTATAACTATTTATCTTTCAATATTAATTTTTCTTTTTGTATTTCAGCGAAATCTCATGTACCACCCAGATGAAAATAACTATTTTGGGGATAAGCTAGAAGTAGAAATAGAAAAGGTTAATATCAAAACAAGTGATAACATTAATCTTATGGGCTGGTTTCATAACAAGAGTTTAGATAATTATAAAACTATACTTTACTTTCATGGAAATGCAGGAAAACTAGAAAATAGAATATACAAATTAAATCATTTTAAAGATTTAGATGTAAATTTTTTAATCATAGCTTGGAGGGGTTTTAGTGGCAATGAGGGAAAACCCACAGAAAATAACCTTTATATTGATGGAAATAGTGCAATTGATTGGCTTAAAAAAAAAGGTGTAGTTGAAAAAGATATAATTATTTATGGTGAATCGCTTGGCACTGGAATAGCAACAGAGATAGCTCAAAATAAAAATTTCGCTGGATTAATTTTAGAGACACCTTTTACCTCCATGGTGGAAGCTGCAAAAAATTTTTATCCCTACATACCTGTAGGACTGCTTTTAAAAGATAAATACAAAAACAAAGAAAAAATTAAAAATATTAATATTCCTGTTTTGGTCATGCATGGTAAAGCTGATCAAATAGTTCCTTTCTGGATGGGAAAAAAAATATTTGATTTAGCAAATAATCCAAAATATTCGTATTTTACAGAATATGATGACCACATGATGGAGTACGATTCTAGGCTAGTTTTTGAGCTAAATAACTTTTTAAAAGAATTAAATTAAGCCACATTCTAAACAAATATAATTCAAACTTTTTTTTTAAAAATTAAAGATGAAAAAATTATATTTATTTATTTTTATATTACTTTCATTAGAAACCTTTAGTTCTGCTAATGAAAATTTATCTTCAGTCGATAATTTATTTCATATTGATCAAATGAATTCTCATAATGAAAACTTTGCTTTATATTTTAAAACGCGCGAAAAGGCTATTTTGGCGAAGGGAGAAGATAGTAATTATATAAATGATTATCCTAAAGATCTTTATATTTATAATTATAAAACTAAAAGTTCTTTACCTTTGATATCTTATGATTGGTTTCCAAGAAAAGCTAAATATTTTTTACAAGAATATGATTTTCCAGTTTTTCCAGATGATTTTGCTTATTATTTATTAAAAGATAACAAAACACTTGTAATGATTAGTGCTGTTAAAAGCTTAAGAGCAAACTTTAAATTTGATATTATAGAGAAGAAATTAGAAATTTATCCGGTAAATGGAAAGTTTGATTTTATTATTTCTTCAATTGCAAAAAGTTGTGATCATTATGATTTTAAGGATAATTATAAATGCAGTTTTTACAAACCTTTAATCTCAAGCACTTTAATTAATTAATTTGTGTAAAAGCTTCGGCAAACTTTTCTGCTTCAAAAATCTGGAGATCATCTTCCTTTTCCCCTAAACCAAGAGCAATAATCGGTAACTTATATTTTTTAGCAACTGCTAGAAGAATGCCACCTTTAGCTGTCCCATCTAATTTTGTCATTATCAGTCCCGTAATAGGTATAATTTTATTAAATTCTTCAACTTGGTTGATTACATTTTGTCCAGAGGTAGCGTCTAAAACTAAAACTACATCGTGAGGAGCTTCAGAGTCTATTTTTTTTGCAACGTTTGCAATTTTTTTGTATTCCTCCATTAAATTTTTTTTGTTTTGTAACCTTCCAGCAGTGTCTATTAAAACTTGATCGAATTGATTATTTACCGCTTCTTCTATTGCTTTATATGCCACTGAAGCTGGATCAGATCCTTGTGATGATTTAGTGATTGAAACATCTACTTTTTTTGACCAATTTTCTAATTGCTCGATAGCTGCTGCTCTAAATGTATCTGATGCAGCAAGCATTACTTTGTTTCCCTTGCCTTTAAATATTTTACTAATTTTTCCTATTGTGGTTGTTTTGCCAACTCCATTAACACCAGAAATAAGTATTGCGTTAAGTTTTTCTTTTTTTTTAAAAAATTGAAAATTTTCTAAAGGTTTCATCAATTCGATTATATAATTTTTTAAAATAATATTTATCTCGTCTGATGTATCTTTTTTTGGATCAATTTTAGTTTGGGAAACAATTTCTCTAATTTCTGATGCAGCAGCAATACCAACATCTGATTGAATCAAATAATCTTCAATCATATCTAAAGTTTTGTCATCTATTTCTTTTTTAATGACGATATTTTTTAAACCAGAACTAAATGCTGACGCGCTTTTCTTAAAACCAGATTTAAATTTATCAAAAATTCCCATTAAATTTTTATGTTGATTTCTTTAATATCAGAAACGGGTCCTTTCATGTGAATACTGTCATTTTCATCAATAAATATTGATAACTTGCCAGTAGAAAACTCGATCTCTACTTTATTATCTGAAAGTCCAGTTTTCAATGCAGCAAAAGCAGTAGCACAAGCTGCTGTACCACAAGCCTTAGTAAGACCTGCTCCTCTTTCCCACACTTTAACTTTAATCAGTTCTTTATTAACAACTGTTGCTAAAGTTACATTACATTTTTCTGGAAACAGGGGATGGTGTTCAATTTGTGGTCCAATTTTTTTTATTTCAAAATTTTCAATATTCTCAACAAAAAAAATGATATGAGGGTTACCAACATTTACTGCTGTACCACCAGTATGATTAGTATTATTTAGATCAGTTATTTTTATATTAAGGTTATTGGTATCCAATTGTTCAGAAAGTGGAATTTCATTCCACTCTGTTCTACCTTTCCCAATCTCCGTAGAAACTAGTTTTTCGCCCAATATCTCAGATTTTAAATCTCCAGATTGTGTAGTTAAAGTAACTAATAATTTATTGTTTTCTTTAGATAACAAGTTTGCAACGCATCTTGTTCCATTTCCACATGCTTCAGAAGTTCCACCATTAGAATTGTAAAATTCTAGAGATGCATCTGATCTATCATTTTTATTTATTAATATTAACTGATCACAACCTATAAATTCTCTATCGCAAATTTTAATAATTTGCTCTTTGCTCAAATTAGTAATTTTTTGCCTATTATCTATAATGACAAAATCATTACCTAAACCATCCATTTTAAACGCTTTGATATCCATATATAGATATTTAACTTATTTATTGACTTTTTGAACCTCTATTATAGGTTCTTAACGTTTCCGCAAAAACATTAACTTTGCGGTGTCTTTGGAAACAAAGAGATCGACACTAGTCAGCGAGGCTTCGCCCACTAGTGAGATTACTGCTGTGCAAAAATATGTTTGAAAATTTGACAAATAAATTTGAAGAAATCTTTTCTTCTTTAAAAAAATCACCTTCACTTGATGAAGCTCAAGTTGATGAAGGTTTAAGAGGAATTAGGCAAGCTCTTTTAGAGGCTGATGTATCTTTAGAGGTTGCTAAAGATTTTATTGAAAAAGTTAAGCCAAAAGCTTTGGGTCAAGAGATTATTAGATCGACTTCACCAGGGGATATGGTTGTCAAAATTGTATACGATGAACTTGTAAGTTTGCTGGGAGAATCTAACGGCGATATAAATCTTAACGCAGTACCACCTGTCCCAATGATGTTGGTAGGACTTCAGGGTTCAGGTAAAACAACAACAACCGCAAAACTTGCTAAGTACTTGGAGAATAACAAAAAGAAAAAAGTTATGATGGTAAGCTTAGACATTTATAGACCAGCGGCTCAAGAGCAACTTAGATCTTTAGGGGAACAGAATGATATTTTAACCTTACCAATTGTTGAAGGGCAGCAACCAGCAGATATTTGTAGAAGAGCAATAGGTGCTGCTAATTTAAATGGTGCTGAAATAATACTTTTTGATACTGCTGGAAGAACTCAAATTGACTTACAGATGATGAGTGAGATTAAACAAATTGAAGGTGTAATTAATCCAACAGAAACATTCCTAGTAGCAGATTCTTTAACAGGTCAAGTTGCAGCATCAGTTGCAAAGGAATTTAAAAATACAGTTAATTTATCAGGAATTATTTTAACTAGAGCCGATGGTGATGCTAGAGGTGGTGCTGCGGTCAGTATGAAATATGTTTCAAATGTTCCTATTAAATTTTTAGGAATAGGGGAAAAAATTGACAATCTTGAAGTATTTCATCCTGACAGAATAGCTAACAGAATTCTTGGAATGGGAGACATAGTTTCTCTTGTTGAAAAAGCTGCTCAAGATCTTGGCGAAGAAAATATTAAAAAAGCTGAAGAAAATTTAAAAAAAGGTCAGTTTTCAATGCAAGATTATTTGGCTCAACTAAGACAAATGAAAAAAATGGGTGGCATTGAAGGAATAATGTCATTTATGCCAGGAGTTTCAAAAATTAAATCTCAAATGGACACAGCTGGAATTGATGAAAGTATTATTACTACAAATGAAGCTATTATTTTGTCTATGACAAAAAAAGAGAGAGAGAACCCAAAAATAATTGATGGTTCTAGAAAAAAAAGAATTGCTAATGGCTCTGGTACTAATCCAGCCACTATCAATAAATTGTTAAAACAATTTAAAATGATGTCTGAAATGATGAAAAAGATGTCCAAAGGAAATATCAAGGGTATGTCTGATAAAGGAATACCACCAGAGCTATTTAACCAATTAAAATAATAAAAGGAGAAGATATGTTAAAACTTAGATTATCAAGGGGAGGAACAAAAAAACGTCCAGTCTATAAAGTCGTCGTAGCTGATAGTCGTTTTGCGAGAGATGGAAGATTTATTGAGAAGGTTGGATTTTTTAATCCTCTTTTACCCAAAGATAAAAAAGAAAGAGTAGGTCTTGAGGCTGAAAGAATTAAATACTGGCTTGGCCAAGGAGCCAAACCAACAACAAGAGTTGCAAGGATATTGGGAGAAAATGAGTTAATGCCAATGCCTGTAAATGGTAATAACCCCAATAAAGCTATTCCGAAAAAAGAAAGAAATAAAAAAGAGGAAGATAAAACTGAAGCTCCTAAAGCAGACGCAGCACCAGCAGCTCCAAAGGAAGAAGCTCCTAAAGCAGACGCAGCGCCAGCAGCAGACGCAGCACCAGCAGTTCCAAAGGAAGAAGCTCCTAAAGCAGACGCAGCACCAGCAGCAGAAGCTCCAAAGGAAGAAAAAAAATAGTTTATTAATTATTTATGTGGCAAGCTCAAGTATTTACACTTTATCCAGAAGTTTTTCCTGGTCCTCTGTCTAAAGGATTATATGGAAAAGCCATGTCTAAAAAGTTATGGAATTTAAAAGTTATTAACATAAGAGATGCAGCTGAAGATAAACATAAAACTGTAGATGATACACCTTATGGAGGTGGATCAGGAATGTTGCTAAAGGCAGATGTCCTTGCTAAATCATTAGATCAAAACAGAATTGAAGGTGAAAAAATCTTATATTTGTCTCCAAAAGGAAAAAAATTTGATCAAAGCTATGCAAAAAAATTGGCAACTGCAAAATCCTTATCACTTATTTGTGGTCATTTTGAAGGAGTTGACGAGAGAGTATTGTCTACAAGAAATATAGAGGAAATAAGTATAGGAGACTATATTTTATCTGGAGGCGAAACAGCTGCATATGTACTTATTGATAGTGTGCTCAGGCTTTTACCTGGAGTATTAGGAAACCATAATTCTAAGATCGAAGAAACTTTTGAAAATGGTCTATTGGAGTATCCACAGTATACAAAACCCCAAATTTGGGAGGAAAAATCAGTACCAGATGTACTATTATCAGGTGATCATAGCAAAATTAAAGACTGGCGTTTGTCCCAATCTGAGGCTATAACACGCGACCGAAGACCAGATTTATGGAAAAAATATAGGAAAAACTAATTTGATTGTTGCTAATATGAAAACTATTGAAGAAATAAATCAACATAACATAAAAAAAATTCTTTCTGAGAAAAAAATTCCAGATTTCTATCCAGGTGATGTTGTTAAGGTTGGTGTAAGAATTACCGAAGGTAAAAAAGACAGAATTCAATATTTTGAAGGTGTCTGTATTGCAAAAAAAAGTCGAGATTTAAACTCTTCTTTTACAGTTAGAAAGATTTCATTTGGAGAAGGAGTTGAAAGAACTTTTCCATTATATGGAACATTAATTGACTCAATTAAAGTAATAAGATCTGGTAAAGTAAGAAGAGCAAAATTATACTATCTTCGAGATAGAACAGGTAAATCAGCAAGGATTGCTGAAAAAATTAGAAAAAAAATTGGTATTGATATCGATGTTAAATCAGAATCGGTTACTGCAGAAAACGTGGCCCCAGTAGTTAAAACTCCAGAGAAAGAAGCTCCTAAAACAGAAGCAGCTCCAGTTGTAGGGGAGAAAAAAGAAGAGACAAAATCAGAAAATATTTCAGAAAAAAAATAATTTTTTAAATGGCTAAAACCCTTTACGATAAATTATGGAATGATCATTTAGTTGATCAACAATTGGATGGAACCTCATTAATTTTCGTAGGCCGACATCTCGTCCACGAAGTTACAAGCCCACAAGCATTTGAAGGTTTGAGAAATTCTAGTAGAAAAGTAAGACACCCAAATTTGACACTAGCTGTTGCTGATCATAACGTGCCAACAACAGATAGATCAAAAGGTATTTCTGATCAGGAGTCGAAAATTCAAGTTGATACTTTAGCTGCTAATTGTAAAGAGTTTGGCATACAACTTTTTGGAATGGATGATAAAAGACAAGGTATAGTCCATATTATTGGACCAGAACAAGGATTTACCCAGCCAGGAACAGTAATAGTTTGCGGAGATAGTCATACAGCAACACACGGTGCATTTGGTGCCTTAGCATTTGGAATAGGAACTTCAGAAGTTGAACATGTTTTAGCAACTCAAACATTAGTACAGAAAAAAGGAAAAAATTTTAGAATCAATGTTAACGGTGAGCTACCATTAGGAGTTACTTCTAAAGATGTAATTTTACAAATTATTGGAAAAATAGGTACAGCGGGTGGTACGGGATATGTATTAGAATATGCAGGTGATGTAATTAAATCACTTACAGTTGAACAACGAATGACTATTTGTAATATGACAATAGAAGCTGGTGCAAGAGCAGGCTTAATAGCCCCAGATGAAAAAATTTTTGAATATTTAAAAGGTAAACCTATGTCACCTAAAGGTGAAAGTTGGGATAAGGCATTAGAAGAATGGAAACAGTTAAAATCTGACGATAATGCAGTTTTTGATAAAGAGATAAACATCGATGGGAATGAAATATCACCAATGATAACATGGGGAACTTCACCAGAGGACGTTATTACAATAGAACAAAAAGTTCCAAATCCAAAAAATGAGACAGATGAGGATAAAAAAAAATCTATAGAGAGGTCTTTGAAATACATGGGTTTAAAGCCTGATATGGCTGCCACAGATATCAAGATAGATAAGGTTTTTATAGGAAGCTGCACAAATGGAAGGATTGAAGACTTAAGAGAAGCTGCTAAAATTTTAAAAGACAAAAAAATTTCTTCACATGTTCAGGCGATGGTAGTTCCAGGGTCAGGCCTTGTAAAAGAACAGGCAGAGCAAGAGGGATTGGATAAAATTTTTATCCAATCAGGATTTGATTGGAGAGAACCAGGTTGTTCAATGTGTTTAGCGATGAATGCTGATAAACTTAAGCCAGAAGAGAGATGTGCATCTACGTCAAATAGAAATTTTGAGGGAAGGCAAGGAAGAGGTGGCAGAACACATTTAGTAAGTCCTGGAATGGCTGCTGCTGCAGCAATCTCTGGTAATCTTGAAGATGTGAGAAAGTTTCAAGACTAATGCAAAAATTTAGTAAATTAAAAAGTATTCCTGCATACCTATCAACAGCCAATGTTGATACTGACATGATTATTCCTAAGCAGTTTTTAAAAACTATCAAAAGAACAGGACTTGGAAAAAATTTGTTTTTTGAGATGCGATATGATGATCAGGGTTCTGCTGTAAGTGATTTTGTATTAAATAAAGATCCATATAATAATTCTAAAATATTAATAGCAGGCAAAAATTTTGGCTGCGGTTCTTCTCGAGAGCACGCACCTTGGGCTTTATTAGATTTTGGAATTACTTGTGTTATAAGCTCAAGTTTTGCAGATATTTTTCATAATAATTGTTTCAAGAATGGAATTTTACCAGTAACTCTAGATGAAGAAAAAATAAGAGAATTATCTGAATATGCAAATAGAAAAGAGGAAATTTCTATTGATCTAGTTGAGGAAAAAGTTCTTTATGGTAACAATGAGGTCACCTTCAAAGTAGATCCATTTAAAAAAAAATGCTTACTTGAGGGGTTAGATGAAATAGCCTTATCTCTTAATAAATCAAATAAAATTGACAGCTTTGTAAATAATTTGAAGTCTAAAAAGCCTTGGATTTTTAATGATTAAGGTAAAAAAGAGAAAAATTCTTTTATTACCTGGTGATGGAATTGGTCCAGAGGTAATAGGCGAAGTAAGAAAAATTATTAACTGGTTTAATGTTAAGAAATCCCTTGATTTTGAAATAGATGAAGATCTTGCTGGAGGTTGTTCTTATGACAAACATGGTACACCAATTACTGACGAAGTATTTTACAAAGCTTTAGAAAGTGAAGTTGTTATGTTAGGTGCAGTAGGTGGTCCTCAGTGGGATGAAGTTGAATTTTCAAAAAAACCTGAAAGAGCATTATTAAAATTAAGAAAAGAATTAAAGTTGTTTGCAAATTTACGTCCAGCAATTTGCTTTGAGCAACTAGTAAGTGCTTCAACTTTAAAGCCAGAAGTAGTGTCAGGCCTAGATATAATGATTGTGAGGGAGCTTACAGGTGGAATATATTTTGGTGAACCAAGAGGAATTAAACCAATAGAGAATGGAGAAAGAAAAGGAATCAATACACACACATATACAACAAGTGAAATAGCAAGAGTTGCGCGTATTGCATTTGACCTAGCAAGAAAAAGATCAAATAAAGTAACTTCTTGCGAAAAATCTAATGTGATGGAAGCAGGACAGTTATGGAAAGAGGAGGTACAGGAACTACATGATAAAGAGTTTAAAGATGTAGAATTAAATCATATGCTTGCAGACAATTGTGCAATGCAGTTATTAAGAAATCCTAAACAATTTGATGTAATTGTAACTGATAATTTATTTGGTGACATGCTTTCAGATCAAGCTTCAATGCTTACAGGCTCTTTAGGTCTATTACCTTCGGCATCTTTAGGTGCAAAAAATAAAGATGGAGAAATGAGAGCAATGTATGAACCTATTCATGGTTCAGCACCAGATATTGCAGGTAAATCGATAGCAAATCCAATAGCTTCTATTTTAAGCTTCGCTATGGCTTTAAGATATTCTTTGGATTTAGATAATGAGGCTGATGCATTAGAAAAAGCAGTACAGCAGGTATTAAATGATGGATTAAGAACCAAAGATATTCTATCGAACGGAATGAAAGAGGCATCAACTTCAGGGATGGGTGATGCGATAATTTCAAAATTGCAATAAATCTATAATTATTCTAAACTTTAAAAATGCCAACTTATACAGCTCCAGTAAAAGACATGATGTTTCTTTATGAAAAGTTAAGAGACAATAAAAACTACAATGAATTAGAAAAATATAATGAAGTTAATTCTGATTTGGTAAAAGATATTTTAGAAGAAGCAGCCAAAATAAATCAAAATTTAATATTACCACTTGCAAAAATAGGAGATGATAATCCTGCAGTATTAGAAAATGGAGTTGTAAGAACCCCTCCAGGTTATAAAGAGGCCTATCAAAAATATATAGAAGATGGATGGACATCATTATCTTGTGATCCAAAATATGGTGGTCAAGGGATGCCTAAAACTGTGAGTGCTTTTTTTGATGAAATGTTATCTTCTGCGAGCTTGTCTTTTAAACTTTATAGTGAATTAAGTATTGGAGCTTATAATTGTATTAATCGTCATGCTACAGAGGAAATAAAGAATAGATATTTACCAAAAATGGTTGAGGGTAAATGGAGTGGAACGATGTGTTTAACTGAACCAGTTTGTGGAACTGATTTAGGTCTTTTAAAAACTAAAGCTGAAAAACAAACTGATGGAACATATAAATTAAGTGGTCAGAAAATATTCATCACTTCTGGTGATCAAGATCTTACAGAAAATATTATTCATCTGGTAATTGCAAGAGCTACAGACTCCCCAGCTGGAACTAAAGGAATAAGTTTATTTCTAGTACCTAAATTTATAGTCAATGAGGATGGAACTGTTGGTCCAAGGAATGGGGTATCAACGGGATCTATTGAAAGTAAAATGGGAATAAAAGGTTCGGCTACATGTGTTTTAAATTTTGATGATGCAACTGGTTATATGATTGGAGCAAAAAATAAAGGTTTAAGTGCTATGTTCACAATGATGAATTTAGAGAGAATAGTAGTTGGGATACAGGGTTTAGGCCTATCAGAAATTGCTTATCAGAACTCACTCGCATATGCGAAAGAGAGAAAACAAGGAAAAACAAATAACACCAAGTCTACTAATGGTGCAGATTTCATAATTGAACATGCTGATATAAGAAAATCTTTATTAAATATGAAATCAATAATTGAGGGAGAAAGAGCATTATGTTTTTGGTTGTCCCAACAAACTGAAGTTAGCCTTTATCACCCTGATGAAAAAATAAAACAAGAAGCATCTGATTATGTTTCATTAATGACACCGGTAGTAAAATCATTATTCACTGATTTAGCTATGGAAATAACAAATGACGCGATGCAAATCCACGGTGGGTATGGGTATACAAAAGATCAAGGAATAGAGCAATTGTATCGAGATAATCGTATTACTCCTATTTATGAAGGAACAAACTCAGTTCAAGCAGCAGATTTAGTATTTAGAAAATTATCAAATAAAAATGGCAACATAATTGAGCGATTTTTAGATATGGTTAAGTCTGAGTGTGAAAGTAAAAAAGGAAAAGTTGAAACTTTTTCAAAAGAATTAAACCATTACCTGGATATACTATCTAAGTTTACAGGTTGGATCAGCGATCAAAGTAAAATTGAAAAAGACGATGTAAGTGCAGCAGCGAATGACTATTTAAGAACATTAGGATACGTCTCAATTGCTTATTCTTGGATTAAAGTTTTAGAAGTTAGTTTTAATGACTATGAAAAAAATAAAGACTTTTACTCAGATAAAATTAATACAGCTAAATTTTATTTTGAAAAGGTACTACCTAGAGCAGAATATCATTACAAATCTTCAATTTCAGGTAGTTCCAATATTATGAAATTTAAATTTATTTAGGATGAATCATTACGATACTAATTTGGACAAAAATGAAGCTAACCATGTTCCTTTAACACCTTTAACATTTTTAAAAAGAGTAACAGAAATTTATCCAAATTATGAAGCAATCGTTTATGAAGACCGAAGTTATACTTGGAGTAAAGTTTACAAAAGAGTAGTAAAATTTGCTAGCGCATTATCTAAAATTGGAATTAAAAAAGGTGATACAGTTTCATTCTTAGCTTTCAATACACCCGAAATATTTGAAGCTCACTACTCTGTTCCAATGACAGGAGCAGTTTTAAATACAATTAATATTAGATTAGACGCAAATACTAT
>CACKXR010000004.1 GCA_902604175.1 uncultured Pelagibacteraceae bacterium | reverse complement strand
TGCATAGTTTTTTGCATTGCAAGCCTTAGTTCTGCAGTACTATTTTCTCCTTGGGAATTTCTAAGTCTATCAAATCTATCTAAACATTTTTGAGTTTCATAGTTTGATATCTCCTCATGTGGAGTTCCTGGTTTTATCAACTCAGCCGCTCTTTTTGCTGCTGCTCTTCCGAAAACAACCAGATCAATTAGGGAATTGGAGCCAAGTCTATTTGCTCCGTGAACTGATACACATGCCGCTTCTCCAATTGCCATCAAGCCTGGTACCGTTTTCTGCGATCCATTAACTGTTAAAACCTCTGCTTTATAGTTAGTCGGAATTCCACCCATATTATAATGTACAGTAGGAACAACTGGGATTGGCTCCTTAGTTACATCTACGTTTGCAAATAATCTTGCTGCCTCAGTAATACCTGGCAACCTATCTTCAATTACACTTTTATCTAAGTGACTTAAATGTAAATGAACGTGATCTTGTTCTTTTCCTACACCTCTACCTTCGTTAATTTCTATAGACATTGATCTACTAACCACATCTCTTGATGCTAGATCTTTTGCATTTGGTGCATATCTCTCCATGAATCTTTCACCCTTTGAATTTACTAAATATCCACCTTCACCTCTTACACCTTCCGAAATCAGCGTACCATGACCATATATTCCTGTCGGATGAAATTGAACAAATTCCATATCTTGTAAGGGCAAACCTGCCCTTAACACCATTGCATTTCCATCTCCAGTACAAGTATGTGCAGATGTTGCAGAATAATATACTTTACCATATCCACCTGTTGCAATAATTACTGTATGTGCTCTAAACCTATGTATTGTTCCATCATTTAAATTCCAAGCTATTAATCCTTTGCATTCACCATCTTTCATTAATAAATCTAAAGCAAAATACTCTATAAAAAATTCTGTTTTATGTTTAAGGGCCTGTCCATAAAGAGTATGTAAAATTGCATGTCCTGTTCTATCTGCTGCCGCACAAGTTCTTTGAACAATTCCATTTCCATAATTTTTTGTCATTCCACCAAATGGTCTTTGGTATATTTTACCCTCTTCAGTTCTGCTGAAAGGGACTCCATATTTTTCTAATTCTAGAACAGCCTTTGGTGCTTCTTTGCATAAATACTCAATGCTATCCTGATCCCCAAGCCAATCAGCACCTTTTACGGTATCGTACATATGCCATCTCCAGTCATCCTCACCCATATTTCCTAAAGCAGCTGAAATACCCCCTTGAGCAGCTGACGTATGACTTCTTGTAGGAAAAACTTTTGAAATACACGCAGTTTTTAAACCTGCTTCACTTAATCCAACTGCAGCTCTTAGGCCCGATCCTCCTGCTCCAAGAACAACTACGTCATATTCGTGATCTATAATATTATAAGCACTCATTATTTAAGATTAAATATAATTATTATTGTTAAAAATGAAATGCTTATAGCAGAAATATATAGCAGTCTGTTTGCGACATTTTTGGTTTTTTCATTATTAATATAGTCCTCAAAAACCTCACTTATAGTTAAAGAAGAGAAAAAGAATGCAAAAATAATAAATAGACTGAATAAAAACTTATTTAATTTATTAGTAAAGAAATTCAACACCTCTGAATATGACTGATCATAAATAGATACAAAATTTATTATAAACCACAGCATGAGTGGAATTAGAATTGCTGAAGATATCTTTATAAAAATCCACTTTTTTGTTGAAACGTTCATATTAAAAAAAAAAATTACCAATTAAGTATATTGTAACAGTTAAAATGAAAGAGCCAAAAATTACTAATAGACCAGTAAATTTTGTTGTTTCTAACTCAAATCCATAACCCATATCCATAATAAGATGTCTTATCTCACTTAATATTTGAAAACTAAATGACCAAACAATACCTAATGTAATAAATTTCCCAAAAATAGAACTTAAAAAAAAATTTATCATATCATAATTACTTTCACCCAAAATAAGTAGTGAGGACCACAAGCAAATAAAAGAAATAGCGATAATATTAATAATTCCAGTTATACGGTGTGATATGGATACTAAAGACGAAATATGCCATCTATAAATCTGTATATGTGGTGACAAAGGTTTTTTATTTTCCATAAAAATCATTTGTAATCAAACTCTCAGCAATTTGTACTGCATTCAATGCCGCCCCTTTTACTAAATTATCTGATACGATCCACAAATTTATTGTATTTTCTTGAGACTCATCCAATCTTATTCTTGAAATAAAAGTTTCAAATTTATCCTCTGCCTCAACTGGTGTTATGTAACCCCCGTCCTGATGTTCATCGATAACATTACACCCAGGGGAGGTGGATAGGACGTTTCTTATTTCATCTAAATCGCATTTTTTATTAAATTCAACATTTGTACTAATACAATGTGAAACTAGAACTGGTATTCTGACACAAGTAGAGGTTACTTTAATTCTTTTATCTAAAATTTTTTTTATTTCGTCTGTAGTTTTTTGTTCCTCTTTTGTGTAACCATTTTCTAAAAAACTATCAATATGAGGAATTGCATTAAAAGCGATTTGTTTAGTAAAATTTTTTGGAATTATTTCCTTATTTTGAAAGTAATCCTCTGTTTGAGACAATAATTCATCCATAGCTGATTTACCTGCTCCAGACACTGACTGATATGTAGATGCAACTATACGATTTATATTATACAAATCATGCAAAGGTTTTAAAGCCACAACAACTGGAATCACTGAACAATTAGCATTAGCGATAATATTTTTATTTTTTACATCAGATAATTTTTTTGGATTAACTTCTGGAACAATTAATGGGATATCAGGGTCTTTTCTAAAATATTTTGAATTATCTATAACAATAGTTTTTTCAGCAGCAACATGAGCCCATTTTTCAGCTACTCCACTACCTGCTGCAAAAAAAGCAATTTTAACAGAGGAAAAATCAAATTTTTCAAGATCCTCTACCGTATGTTCTTTTCCATTAAAATTAATTTTTTTTCCTTCGCTTTTTTTCGAAGCTACTAAAAAAAGATTTTCAACATTTATTTGTTTTTTCTCTAAAATTTCAATAATTTTTCTACCAACATTTCCTGTTGCACCTACAATTGCTATATTCATAAAACTAAATATCTTTTAATTTTAAATGAGGGGTAAATCACAAACAGTACCCACATATATTTTTTCATTTATTTCTATATTAAACTGATTTTTTGTATTCCAGTAGGGTTTATTAATCATTGCAATTCCAATAACTTTATCAAATGTGGGTGAATAAGTTGCTGATCTAACATATCCAACTATTTCTTTGTTATCAGCAAATAAAGTCTTTTCACAATACATATCAATTTTATTATGATCAATTTTTACACCCATAAGTTTTCTAGTTATTCCTTTTTCTTTTATTTTTTTAAGTTTTTCTTTACCTAAAAAATTAACTTTACTGTCTAAGTGAACAAATTTATCAAAATTTGCTTCAAAAGGATTGTCTCTATTGTCAAAATCATTTCCATAAGATAACAAATTACCTTCAATTCTCTCTATTAAATTTGGGCAACCTGGCTTAACATTAAATTCATCTCCCTGTTCAAATAAATAATCATATAAATCCTGACCTGCTATATCATTATCAACATAAACTTCAAAACCACCTTGCTTGGACCATCCAGACCTTGCAATAAAATATTTGTGACCTTTTAATTTAAAATAATCAAAATTAAAAAATTTTAATTTTCTAATCTCTTCACCGAATATTTTTGACATTAAATCATCAGCCAAAGGTCCTTGAACAGCTAATATATTTACATTTGGTTCATTAATTTCAACTTCAAATTTATTGCCAGCTGCAAGTCCTTTTGCAAAAAATATTACATCTGCATCAGCTATAGATAACCACCACTTGTCCTCTGCAAGTTTATTAATTATTGGGTCATTCACCAAAAGTCCATCATTATCAATTAATGGAGCGTAATAACATTTTCCAACTTTTGATTGAGATAAATCTCTACAAGTCATTAATTGAACTAATTTTGAAGAGTCTTTTCCAGAGATCTCAACTTGTCTTTCTGCTGCAACATCCCAAACTTGTACATATTTTTTTAAGTGTTGATAATCACTTTCTAGCGATTTAAATGATGCTGGAAGTAACATGTGATTATATACTGTGTAACTACTTACACCATGGGCTTCTATTCTGTCGGTATAAGGAGTACTTCGTAATCTTCTTGATTTTGCTATGGAAAAGTTTTTCATTTTTTTAAAAATTCTAGGACCTTTTCTCTCATTTCAAATGCTTTTTCAATCATAATCATATGACCACAACCCTCGAAGATGTGAGTAGATGAATTTTTTACCAGATTTGAAAATTTTTTTCCTACTTGAATATTAACCATCTTATCAAGGGCACCAAATATAAACATGCTTGGACAATTAATTGAACTAGCCGCCTCTTTACCGTTAGAATAATTGTTACAAGCAATAAGATCAACAGCCAATATTTCACTAATATCTCTAGGTGATTGAATTATCCTTTCAATTGGATTGCCACCAATAAATTTTTTTGACCCCTCGTACCCCCACTTCATCATTAATTTAACAGCATCTGAGTCACCATTTTTTGCTAATTCTATTAAATCTGGGTGAACGGGCATTTTATAAGAACCGCCTACAAAAATTAATTTTTTTATTCTAGTTGAGTATTTATAGGCAAATTCTAAAATTTCTAAACATGGAAAAGTTTTTGAGGATGCTAGAGGCTCTCTAACAAGAGGACTTGAGGTTGTTGAATTTGCTTGTGGAATACCTCATTTATTAAAGGGTGAGTTTTCTGAAAATGTTGGAACAAATGTTGACAGTTGGTCAATGAGACAGCCTTTAGGGGTGGTTGCAGGGATTACTCCATTCAATTTTCCTGCCATGGTTCCAATGTGGATGTTTCCAATAGCAATCTCTTGTGGAAATACTTTCATTTTAAAACCATCTGAAAAGGATCCTTCATGTTCTATTATGTTAGCTCAATTGCTTGCAGAAGCAGGTCTACCCGAGGGTGTATTTAATGTAGTTAATGGTGATAAAGAAACTGTAGATGCAATACTAGATAACCCAGTTATAAAAGCAGTAAGTTTTGTTGGCTCAACTCCAATTGCAAAATATATTTATGAAAACTCAGCTAAAAATGAAAAGAGAGTTCAAGCACTAGGTGGTGCTAAAAATCATTTGGTAGTAATGCCAGATTGTGATTTAGATGGGGCAGTTAATGGTTTAATGGGTGCAGCTTATGGTTCTGCAGGTGAAAGATGTATGGCGCAATCAGTTGCAGTTGCTGTTGGAGATATTGGAGATGAGCTCGTTTCAAGATTATCTAAAAAAGCTGAAGCTTTAAAAGTTGGTCCTGGAATGGATAAAGCATCTGAAATGGGTCCTTTGGTAACAAAAGAACACCTAGAAAGAGTTAGAGGATATGTAGATTTAGGTGTTAAAGAGGGTGCTAAACTAGTTGTTGATGGAAGAGATCTTAAACTTCAAGGTTATGAGAATGGATTTTATATTGGTGGTTGTTTATTTGATCATGTCAATAGAGATATGAGAATATACAAAGAGGAAATATTTGGCCCAGTATTATCAGTTGTAAGAGTTAAAAATTTTGAAGAGGCTGCAAAATTAATTAATGACCATGAATACGGAAATGGAGTAAGTATTTATACTAGAGATGGAGATACAGGAAGAACATTCGCTAGCAAAATTCAGGTAGGTATGGTTGGTATTAATGTTCCTATACCAGTGCCAATGGCCTTTCATAGTTTTGGAGGCTGGAAAAGATCTTTATTTGGAGATAGTGCAATGCACGGTATGGAAGGAATAAAATTTTATACAAAACTTAAAACAGTAACATCTAGGTGGCCTTCCGGTATCCGTTCAAATGTGGAATTTGTAATGCCAACAATGAAATAAAAGGAAAATAATGACAAAAATATCTTTGATTGGCGCAGGCCAAATTGGTGGAACTCTTGCTCACTTAATTGGTACAAAAGAATTAGTAAACGAAGTAGTGTTATTTGATGTAGCGAGCGGTATTGCAAAAGGAAAAGCTTTAGATATAGCCCAATCTTCATCTGTAGATGGTTTTAATGTTAAATTTACAGGTACTGATAATTACAAAGATATTAAGGACTCAGATGTAATAATTATTACTGCAGGTGTACCTAGAAAACCAGGAATGAGTAGAGATGATTTACTTGGAATAAATTTAAAAATTATTAAACAAGTTGCTGAAGGAGTTAAACAAAACGCCCCAAATGCTTTTGTTATATGTATTACTAATCCATTAGACGTGATGGTTATGGCATTTCAAAAATTTTCTAGTTTACCAGCTAATAAAGTTGTGGGCATGGCAGGTATATTGGATAGTTCCAGATTTAAATTATTTCTATCTCTAGAATTAAACGTTCCAGTTAAAGAGATTGAGGCGATGGTGATGGGTGGACACGGTGATACAATGGTCCCTATGCCAAGATTTACAAAAGTCTCTGGCCGACCTTTACTTGATTTAGTTAAAGATGGAAAAATATCACAAGAAAGACTTGAAGAAATAAATCAACGAACAAGAGATGGGGGAGCTGAGATAGTTAAGTTTTTAGAGAAAGGTTCAGCATTCTATGCTCCTGCAGCATCAGGTGTTCAAATGGCTGAAGCGTATTTAAATGATCAAAAAAAATTATTACCATGTGCGGTCCAATTAAATGGAGAGTACAATGTAAATAATGTTTATGCTGGAGTGCCTGTTATCATTGGAAAAAGTGGCGTTGAAAAAATTGAGGAAGTCAGTTTAGATGATAATGAGAAAAAAGAGTTTATGCATTCTATAGATGCAGTAAAAGCTCTTTGGGAAGCTGCATCAAAAATAGATCCTGATCTTTCCAAATAAAAATGAATATACACGAGCACCAAGCCAAACAAATCTTAAAAAAATATGGCGCATTAGTCCCAGAAGGAGTATTTGCTTTAAACGTTGAGGAACTGCTCGAGAAAGTAAAATTACTGAAAACTGAAAAATACGTTCTCAAAGCACAAATACATGCTGGTGGAAGAGGAAAAGCTGGAGGTGTAAAAATTTTAAATACAATTGATGAGCTAGAATTAGCAGCTAAAGAGTTGCTCGGTAAAACACTTATTACTCATCAAACAGGCCCAGAAGGAAGAGAAGTTAAAAGATTATATGTTGAAGAGTCGTCAAACATAGAAAAGGAATTTTATTTATCGTGTCTTGTGGACAGGGCTAGTTCAAAAATTGCTTTTATATCAAGTGATCAAGGAGGCATGGATATTGAAGAAGTAGCAAGCAAAACACCAGAAAAAATTTTAACTACAAAAGTTGATATTAATGAAGAAATTTCAAATAGTGATTGTGAAAAAATTATAAAAATTTTTGATTTAAACAATGATTCAAAAAATCAAGCTATAACTTTAATTAAATCAATTTATAAAATGTTTACAAGCACTGATGCTAATATGGTTGAGGTCAATCCTTTGATTTTGACCAAAGAAGAAAAAATAGTTTGTTTAGATGCAAAAGTAAATTTTGACTCAAATGCCTTGTTCAGACATCCTGAAATTGTTGAGCTTAGAGACCTTAATGAGGAAGACTCAACAGAAATTGAGGCAAGCAAACATGATCTCGCTTATATAAAATTAGATGGAAGCATAGGCTGTATGGTCAATGGAGCAGGCTTAGCAATGGCTACAATGGATATAATAAAATTATATGGAAAGGAGCCTGCCAATTTTTTAGATGTGGGGGGTGGCGCATCAAAAGAAAAAGTTTCTGCAGCTTTAAAAATTATTCTTTCTGATAAGAATGTTAAAGGAATCTTAATTAATATTTTTGGGGGAATTATGAGGTGTGATGTGCTTGCACAAGGGGTAGTAGACGCTGCTAAGGAGATAAACATTAGTGTTCCTTTAGTGGTTAGACTTGCAGGTACAAATTTTAAACAAGGCAAAGAAATACTCGATAATTCTGGTTTGAAGTTAATATCAGCAGAAAATTTAGATGATGCTGCTAAAAAAATTGTTGAGGCGATAAAATAAATGTCAGTATTAGTAAATAAAAATACAAAAGTTATTTGTCAGGGCTTCACAGGATCTCATGGCACATTCCACTCTGAACAAGCAATAAAATATGGGACAAATCTTGTGGGTGGAGTAACCCCTAAAAAAGGAGGCCAAAAACATTTAGAAAGACCAGTTTTCAACACAGTGTTAGAGGCAAAAAATGAGGTAGGTGCAGACGCTACTATGATTTATGTTCCAGCAAAGTTTGCAGCTGCTGCAATCATTGAAGCAATTGATGCATCAATAGATCTAATAGTTTGTATAACAGAAGGCATCCCAGTTCAGGATATGCTTAAAGTAAGACAAAGTTTGGCTAGCTCAAATAGTCGTCTTATCGGGCCAAACTGCCCAGGAATAATTACACCTGATGAGTGCAAAATTGGAATAATGCCTGGAAATATTCATAAGAGAGGATCGGTTGGTATCGTTTCTAGATCAGGAACATTAACTTACGAGGCAGTAGCACAAACTACTGAAAATGGACTGGGTCAATCAACTTGTATTGGCATTGGAGGAGATCCAATCAACGGTACAAATTTTATAGATTGTTTAGATTTATTTTTAAATGATGATGAGACAGAGTCGATTTTAATGATTGGTGAAATAGGGGGTACAGCAGAGGAAGAGGCTTCAGAATTTGTCAAAAATCACAAAATTAAAAAACCTATAGTTGGATTTATAGCAGGAATTACAGCTCCGCCAGGTCGAAGAATGGGTCATGCAGGGGCTATTATTTCTGGAGGCAAAGGTGGGGCAAAAGACAAAATAAAAAAAATGGAAGAATGCGGGATTACAGTTGCAGAATCACCATCAATCATTGGAAAAACATTGTTTAATAAACTGTCTAATTGAAAAATACTATTAGAAGGATATATTAAGCAAAAAAGATGTCTTCATCAAAAAATCTTGAATTTGAAAAAACTTCATTCTTAAATAAGTCTAATAGTGCATTTATTGAACAAATGTATTTTAAGTTTATCAATAAAGATCCTGAATTACCTGAGAGCTGGGTAAATTATTTTGAGGGTATAGGCGAAGAGATAAAAGTTATTGCTTCAGAAATAAATGGGCCATCTTGGGGGCCTTCAAAAGTAAGAATAGATATTGATGAATTACAAAAAAAAATAGAGATAGAAGATAATAATAAAGTAAATAATGACAAAAAAGATTCATCAGAAAAATTTAATTTTCAATTACTTGCAGACTCTAACAAAGATTCCATAAGTGCTGTCGCCTTAATACGTGCTTATAGATTGAGAGGACATTTATTAGCAAATTTAGATCCACTAGAAATGAGAGAATCTGAATATCTTGATGAATTACATCCTGAATTTTATGGTTTTAAAAAACAGAATTATGAAAAGAAAATTTTCTTAAATGGAGTAATTAATAAAAAATATGCAAATATTAAAGAAATACTAAAATTTTTAAAAAAAACATATTGTGGAAATATTGGTTATGAGTTTATGCATATTTCAAATCCAGTTGAGAGAAAATGGTTTAGAGACAGAATAGAGCAAGATCAGAATGCTTTAAACTTTACGAAGAACGGTAAAGAGGCAATACTAAATAAACTTGTACAAGCAGAAGGTTTTGAAAAATTTTTAGCCACTAAATATGTCGGTACAAAAAGATTTGGTCTTGATGGAGGTGAAAGTTTAATACCAGCTCTTGAGCAAATAATTAAAATTGGTGGACAAAATCAGATTAAAGAAGTTAAAATTGGAATGTCTCATAGAGGTAGACTTAATGTTTTGGCAAATGTTTTACAAAAATCATATAAAAGAATATTTAATGAATTTGCAGGGGAAGTAAGCTCAGACTCTGAGGAAAGTGCAGGAGATGTAAAATACCATCTTGGAGCATCTTCAGATAGACAGTTTGATGGAAACTCTGTTCATGTAAGTTTGACAGATAATCCCTCCCATTTAGAGGCTGTAAATCCTGTAGTTTTAGGACAAACAAGAGCAAAACAATTTTTTCATAAAGATAAAGAAAGAAATAAAGTTATACCTATTCTTATTCATGGAGATGCTGCTTTTGCTGGTCAAGGAGTGGTAGCAGAATGTTTTGCAATGTCTGGACTTCCTGGCCATAATACGGGCGGCACAATTCATATTATAGTAAATAATCAAATTGGATTCACTACTAGTCCAAGATTTGCTAGGTCATCACCATATCCATCAGATGTTGCAAAAATGGTTGAAGCTCCAATTCTTCACGTAAACGGAGATGACCCAGAAGCAGTTGTTTATGCGACTAGAATTGCTACTGAGTTTCGATTAAAGTTTAATAGAGATGTCGTAGTCGACCTAATTTGCTATAGAAGATTTGGACACAACGAGGGGGACGAACCTTCATTTACTCAGCCATTAATGTATAAAAAAATTAGATCACATCCAAGTGTTTATAAGATTTATGGAAGCAAATTAGTTAACGAAAATTCAATTACTCAAAATCTCTTAGATCAAAATGTAAAAGGATTTAAAGATTTATTGGATGAACAATATAAAAGTGCAAAAGATTACAAGCCTAAAATAGAATGGTTTGAAGGGTCATGGTCTAGATACAAACCTGAAAAAGGTAAAGATAAAAGAGGTTTGACTGGTTTTGATGAAAACAAATTAAAAGAAATTTCAGACAGAATAAATACTATACCTGATGAAATTAATATTCATAAAACTATTTCTAAAATTTTAAACGTTAGAAGAAATTCAGTAGACAAAGGTTTTGATATTGATTGGTCTACTGCAGAGGCATTAGCCTTTGGCTCTTTACTTGAAGAAGGTTATCCAGTTAGGCTAGTTGGTCAAGACTCTGGCAGAGGAACATTTAGTCAAAGACATTCAGTATTAAGAGATCAGACTGATAATTCTAGATATATTCCATTAAACAACATTTCAAACAAACAAAAAAAATTTGAAGTAGTTGATAGTTTTTTATCTGAACTTGCAGTTTTGGGATTCGAGTATGGCTATAGTTTAGTTGAGCCTAATACCTTAACTTTATGGGAAGCCCAATTTGGAGATTTTGCTAATGGTGCACAAGTTGTAATTGATCAATTTATTGCATCAGGTGAAAGAAAGTGGAACAGAGCTTCAGGATTAGTGATGTTATTACCCCATGCTTATGAAGGACAAGGACCAGAACACTCTTCTGCAAGATTAGAAAGATTTTTACAACTATGCTCAAATGATAATATGCAAGTATTAAATTGTACTACTCCTGCTAATTATTTTCATGCTTTACGAAGACAAATGCATAGAGATTTTAGAAAACCATTAATAATTATGACACCAAAATCCTTATTAAGAAATAAATTCTGTGTTTCAAATTTAAACGATTTTAATAAAAAAAATACGTTTCATAGAATATTATGGGATCACGCAATCGATCCGAAAGCAGATGGTTTTATTAAGCTAAAAGATAGTTCAAAGATTAAAAAAGTAATTTTATGTTCTGGAAAAATATATTTTGATTTATTGGACGCTAGAGAAAAACTTAAAAAAGATGATGTGATAATTTTTAGAGTTGAACAATTATATCCTTTTCCTGCAAAAGCTCTTGCTAATGAGCTAAAACCATATGTAAAAAATGCTAATTTTTTCTGGTGTCAAGAAGAACCTAAAAATATGGGTGCCTGGTTCTCAGTTAGAGATTATATCCAATGGACATTAGATAGTTTAAAGGCTAATAATAACAAAATTTCTTATATAGGAAGAAGCCCAGATGCAAGTCCAGCAACCGGATATGCTAAAAGGCACAATTCTCAACAACAAGAAATAATAAATAAGGTTTTTGAATAAATTGTAATGAGTGAAAAAATTGTAGTTCCTGCACTTGGAGAGAGTATAACCGAAGCAACAGTGGCTAAATGGTTAAAAAATGCAGGAGATTCTGTTGATGCAGACGAACCAATAGTTGAACTTGAAACAGATAAAGTTAATTTAGAAGTCCCCTCTCCAATAACAGGAGTATTAACTGAAATAAATTCTAAAGATGGATCAGTAGTTGAAGTCGGAGCTTTATTGGGTTCAGTTTCTGAAAATGGTAGTCGCATTAAAACTAGTCCTGAAAAGAATGAAGAAGTTAAAAAAGAAGATATCAAATCCACTGAAAATAATGTGATTAAATTAGACCCAATTAAAAAAGAACCAAAAGTTTTTGAAGAGACTTCTAAAGAAGAGGAGCAAAGTGAAAAACCTTTAGTATTAACCGATGAAGTTGAAGAGGCAGCACCACTTGTTAATAACATTCAGAATCAAACATTGTCACCAGCTGTTCGAAAAATTGTTAGTGAAAACAACATAGACTTAGCTACCGTTCAAGGCTCAGGAAAAGATGGACGAGTTCTAAAAGGTGATTTGATAAGTATGATGGGAGCAAACCCAAAACCTTCAGAGAGAAAAATTCAATATGGTCAAGAAGAAAGAATCAAGATGACTAGACTTAGACAAACTATTGCTAAGAGATTAAAGCAAGCTCAAGAAAATGCAGCTTTATTAACAACATTCAATGAAGTTGACATGACAAATATTATGGAAATGAGAAAAGAAAATCAGGAAGATTTTCAATCTAGATATAATATTAAACTTGGCTTTATGTCGTTTTTTGTGAAAGCATGTGTTGTCGCCCTAAAGAATTTTCCAGCAGTGAATGCAGAAATTGATGGCGATGAAATAGTTTACAAAAATTATTATAATATTAGTTTTGCAGTTGGAACTGACAAAGGTTTAGTCGTGCCAGTTTTAAGAAATGCAGACGAGTTATCTTTTGCTGATATCGAAAAAAATATTAAAGAAATTTCTGAAAAAGCAAAAGACGGAAAGTTAGTAATCGAGGATCTTCAAGGAGGAACATTCACAATAAGTAATGGAGGAGTTTATGGGTCAATGCTTTCAACACCTATATTAAACCTTCCACAATCAGGGGTACTAGGAATGCATAATATTGTTGAAAGACCTGTCGTTGTTGATGGAGAAATTAAAATAAGACCAATAATGTACTTAGCGTTGTCGTATGATCATAGAATTATTGATGGTAAAGAGTCGGTGTCATTTCTTAAAATGATAAAGGAAAATTTAGAGGACCCAAGAAGGTTGTTTTTGGATATTTAGATGTCAGAAAAATTTCAAGCAGTAGTAATTGGTGGTGGACCTGGTGGATATGTTTGTGCGATTAGACTTTCTCAATTAGGATTGAAAACAGCATGTATCGAATCTAGAGGCTCTTTAGGAGGCACTTGCCTAAATGTTGGCTGTATACCATCAAAGAGTTTGTTAAATTTATCTGAGGAATTTCATAAAGTTAAGGGTTTGGCTAATAAAGGAATAGAAGTAGGAGATGTTAAGCTAAACCTAGATAAAATGATGAAAAGTAAAGATAAAGCTGTAACTGTTCTTACAAAAGGGGTTGAATTTTTATTTAAGAAAAACAAAGTAACTTATTTCAAAGGTTATGGTAGTTTCAAATCTCAAAACGAAATTTCAATTAAAGATAATGAAAATAAAGAGACTATTATACAATCTGAAAAAACTATAATAGCAACAGGATCTGTAGCTACTTCTTTATCGGGAATTGAAATCGATGAGCAAAAAATAGTTTCATCTACTGGTGCGTTAAAGCTTGAAAAAGTTCCAAATAAAATGGTTGTTGTAGGCGGTGGTTATATTGGATTAGAAATGGGATCGGTTTGGTCAAGACTGGGTTCTGAAGTGCAGGTAGTAGAGTTTTTAGATCACATCACTCCAGGTATGGACAAAGAAATATCCTCAGAATTTATGAAAATTTTAAAAAAACAAGGCATAAAGTTTAATATGCAAAATAAAGTTGAAACAATTAAAAAAAATAAATCTGGAGTAACAGTATCCACTGTAGATAAAGAGGGAAATAAAAATAATTTAGATTGTGATGTAGTTTTGATTTCTGTTGGCAGAAAGGCAAATACTGAGGGCTTAAATTTAGAAACTGTTGGAGTTGAACTGGATGACAAAAAAAGAATTAAAACTGATAAATCATTTAAAACAAATTTAGAGAATATATATGCAATCGGTGATGTGATATCAGGACCCATGCTTGCTCACAAAGCAGAAGATGAAGGTATCGCTGTTGCTGAAAACATTGCAGGACAATCAGGGCATGTCAATTATGATACCATTCCAGGTGTTATATATACCACTCCAGAAGTAGCAGCGATTGGAAAAACTGAGGAACAATTAAAAGATTCTAAAATGAAATATAAAGTTGGAAAATTTTCTTTTATGGCAAACTCAAGAGCTAAAGCTATTGATGACGCAGACGGATTTGTGAAGATTTTAGCTGATGAAAAAACAGATAAAGTATTGGGTGCTCATATAATAGGGCCACATGCTGGTGAGTTAATTGCTGAAATTGGTGTCGCTATGGAATTTGGAGCTAGTTCAGAGGATATAGCACGTACATGTCATGCTCACCCAACTTTTTCAGAGGCAGTAAAAGAGGCAGCTTTATCAGTAGATAAAAGAGCGATACACTCTTAATTTTTTTTCATATTATAAAATATGAAATACCCGATTCTATTACCAAATATATTTAATTATCCATTCACATATGAAAGTGATTTAGATTTAAAAATTGGTGAATATGTATCAGTTCCCTTTGGTAAAAATAAACTTACTGGGGTGGTATGGGATAAATTAGAAGATAATGAACAAAAAAAATTCAAATTAAAAAAAGTTTTTAAGAAATTAAAAGTTAAACCACTTAAAAAAGCAACTATAAACTTTTTAAATTGGTTTTCAGAATATAACATTATCCCAAAGGGCATGGCTTTAAAATTGATGCTGTTAAGCAATAATGCAATTGAGGATAATATAAAAAATAATTTTAAAGTTTTTGAAAGCAACATAAAAAGCAATTCAATAAAATTTTCAGAAGAGCAAAAAAAAACCCTTAAGGAAATGGTTGTATTAAACAATAAATTTAGAGTACATGTGTTACAAGGTACAACTGGCTCTGGAAAAACTTTTGTTTATTTTGAGGCGTTAAAATCTGTGATAAAGAAGGGTTTTCAAAGCTTAATATTACTTCCAGAAATAGGACTAACGGGTCAGTTCGAGCAAAAATTTGTTGAATATTTTGGTTTTAATCCAGCTGTATGGCATTCAGGAATATCTAAAAAGAAAAAAGAAATAATATGGAATGGAATTTCTAATGGAAAAATTCAGGTTATAATTGGAGCAAGATCATCTTTATTTTTACCATTCAAAAAACTTGGAATAATTATTGTTGATGAGGAACACGATCAGTCATTTAAGCAAGATGAGGGGGTAACTTATAATGCGAGAGATATGGCAATAGCCAGAGCATCATTTGAAAATATTCCAATAAATCTTATAACTGCAGTTCCATCTGTTGAAACATATGAAAATGTAAAAAAAGGAAAGTATGGTTTATCTAGATTAAAAAAGAGATATAAAAATGCTTCTCTTCCAAATTATGAAATTATAAATTTAAATAATTCTAAGTTGGAAAAACAATCGTGGATATCAAATGAAATTATTAAAAAAGTAAATTCTCATTTAGAAAAAAAAGATCAGGTTTTATTTTTTTTAAACAGACGTGGATTTTCACCAAATGTATTATGCAATAAATGCTATATAAGTTTTTCATGTCCAAACTGTAGTATCAATTTAGTTTATCATAAAAATAAAGGTAATTTGCTTTGTCATTATTGTGGATATAAATCTCATCTAAAAAGAGAATGTTCTAAAGAAGGAAATTGTGAATTTATTTTTAGTGGCCCAGGTGTTGAAAGGATATCAGATGAGGTGAAAAAAAAATTTCCGGGCAAGAAAGTAGAAATCTTTTCAAGTGATACTATGAATAAAAAAGACTCAATTGATAAATTGGATAAAATTATTAAAAATAAAACTAATATTTTAGTTGGAACTCAACTAATTTCAAAGGGATTCCATTTTCCAAGTTTAAATTGTATTGTAGTTGTTGACATCGATCTTTCATCACAAGGACATGATTTAAGAGGAGCTGAAAAGAATTTACAACTTTATCATCAACTTTCAGGAAGAGCTGGCAGAACTGGAAAACCAGCAACAGTTTATTTTCAAACATATAACCATGATACAAAGATGATAGATGATATTACTAATAAAAATCCTAATATATTTCTAGATAGAGAGTTAGAGATAAGAAAAAAAAATGGACTTCCACCCTTTCAAAGATTTATCTCACTAATTCTTACAGGTGAAAATGAGCATAAATTAGAAACAGAGGCTTTAGCATTTAAAAATTTTATAGAAACTAAAATTGAAGGAAGAGTATTGGGCCCAGTAAATGCGCCCATATTTAGATTAAAGAGAAAATTCAGAGTTAGATTGTTAATAAGAGGAATTAAATCAATGAAAGTACAAAACTCAATTGCAAAAATTATTTCAAATTATAAGTTTGCAGCTGGAATAAAACTTTCAGTTGATGTTGACCCTATAAATTTCAATTAATGGTCAAAAAATCACCTTTTTCACAAATCGGTTACTTGAAGACATAAAGGTCATATGCTAATTAAAGCCTGATTTTAATTTAATCTTCAACATTATAGAGGAACAAAGTTGAGCAAAGACACAGGATTTTCAATAACTTCAGCTGAAAGATATTCGCTTGCACTTTATGAGCTATCCAACGAGAGTAATCTTTTGACTCAAATCGAGGAACAGTGTTCATCTGTCTTAGAATTGATAAAAACAAGTGATGACTTTAAAAATCTAATCAAAGATCCAACAACAAAACAGGATGATTTATTAAAGATTACAAATTCAATTTCAGAAAATTATAAATTTGAAACTTTATTTAAAAATTTTTTAAACTTTTTAATTCAAAAAAGAAGGTGCTTTTTTTTAGAAAGAATTCTTAAAAGTTTTGTTGAGATATGTTCAAAAAAAAGAGGTGAACTTAAGGCAGAATTAAAATCAGCAAAAGAATTATCTAATGATGAAATAACCAAAATTAGAGATGAGCTTACTAAAAATTTTAGCTCAAAAATAAAATTAAACTACAAATATGATAAAAGTTTAATAGGAGGTTTAGTATTTCAAGTTGGAAGCACTATGGTTGATACCTCAATTAAAAATAAATTACAACAAATTGAAAACAGAATGATAGAGGAATAAATGGAAATCAATCCTTCAGAAGTTACAAAAATATTAAAAGAACAAATTAAAAATTTTGGTGAAAAAACTGAGGTTACTGAAGTTGGCCAAGTATTATCCGTTGGAGATGGTATTGCTAGAATTTATGGCTTAGATAATGTTCAGGCTGGCGAGATGGTTGAGTTTGCTGACGGTTCAAAAGGTATGGCTCTTAACTTGGAAAGTGAAAATGTTGGTGTTGTAATTTTTGGTGATGATAGAAACATTAAAGAAGGTGATGTTGTTAAAAGAACAGGAAACATTGTCGATACGCCAGTAGGAAAAGAACTTTTAGGTAGAGTGGTTGATGGTCTTGGAAATCCAATTGATGGAAAAGGAGCGCTCGATAAAAATGTTAAAAAAAAAAGAGTAGAAGTTAAAGCCCCTGGTATTATCCCGAGACAATCAGTTAGTGAGCCAATGCAAACTGGATTAAAATCAATTGATAGTTTAGTCCCAATCGGAAGAGGTCAAAGAGAATTAATTATTGGAGATAGACAGACAGGTAAAACTGCTGTTGCTGTAGATGCGATTATAAATCAGAAAAAAATTAATGAGTCAGGTGATGAGAAACAAAAATTATATTGTATCTATGTTGCAGTAGGTCAAAAAAGATCAACAGTAAGACAAATTCAAAAAACTTTAGAAGAAGCTGGAGCAATGGAATACACAACTATTGTTGCTGCTACAGCATCAGATTCAGCGCCACTACAATTTTTAGCTCCTTATACAGGTTGCGCAATGGGTGAATATTTTAGGGATAATGGAATGCACGCGTTAATAATTTACGATGATCTATCAAAACAAGCTGTTGCATATAGACAAATGTCTCTTCTTTTAAGAAGACCTCCAGGCAGGGAAGCTTACCCAGGAGATGTATTTTATCTGCACAGTAGATTATTAGAAAGAGCTGCAAAACTTAGTGATGAACATGGTGGCGGGTCATTAACTGCACTTCCAATAATTGAAACACAAGGAGGTGATGTTTCTGCATTTATTCCAACAAATGTTATTTCAATTACAGATGGTCAAATATTTTTAGAAACAGAGCTTTTTAACCAAGGTATTCGACCAGCAATTAACGTTGGATTGTCTGTATCGAGGGTTGGATCTTCAGCTCAAACAAAAGCCATGAAAAAAGTATCAGGCTCCATGAAACTTGAGTTAGCTCAGTACAGAGAAATGGCAGCTTTTGCTCAATTTGGATCAGATTTAGATGCCTCTACCCAACAGCTACTTAATAGAGGTTCAAAATTAACAGAACTTTTAAAACAAAAACAATATTCACCACTGACAGTCGCAGAGCAAGTAGTATCTGTTTTTTGTGGAGTTAAAGGTTATTTGGATGATATAGATTTGAAAGATATTGCAGAGTTCGAAGCAAAAATAATTGAAAAATGTAAATCTGATAAGCCTGAAATAATTGATTCTATCCAAAGTTCTGGAAAAATTGAAGAAGACAAAGAAAAACTATTAATAGAAGTAATTACTCAACTTAAACAAAACTTTAAATAATAATAAATGGCAAGTCTAGACGATTTAAAAAAAAGAATAGCGAGTGTTAAGTCTACACAGAAAATTACAAAGGCAATGAAGATGGTTGCTGCAGCGAAACTTAGAAAAGCTCAAGAAAGTGCAGAAAAAGGAAGGCCTTATTCAGAAAAAATGAATAATATTATTTTAAATTTGTCTAGTGGAGTATCAGATAAAGAGAATGCTCCAAAACTTTTATCAGGAACAGGAAATGATAAGGTTCATTTATGTGTTGTAATGACATCAGATAGAGGATTATGTGGAGGTTTTAATTCTAATATAATTAAAAAAGCTAAAAGTTACTTCTCAAAAATTTTAAGCGAGGGAAAAGAACTTAAAATCATAACTGTAGGATCAAAAGGAAATGATCAGTTAAAGAGAATGTATGGTGATAAAATTATTGAGAATATTTCTTTCAAGGAGTCAAAAAATGCTAATTATTTTGATGCTGACAAAGTTGGCAAGATAGTAATAGATAAATTTGAGAGCAGTGAATTTGATATATGCACTATTTTTTATAATCAATTTAAAAATGTAATTACTCAAATTCCTCAAGCCCAACAGATAGTCCCTCTAAATAGTGAAGATAGTGAAGATAATACTTCAGAGGAAAGTTATGAATTTGAACCAGATGAAGATGAGATTTTAAGTAATTTATTGCCAAAAAATATTTCAACACAAATATTTAAAGCAATGTTAGAGAATTCAGCTAGCGAACAAGGATCAAGGATGAGTGCAATGGACAATGCAACACGTAACGCAGGTGAAATGGTTGACAAACTTACTATCCAATATAATAGAAGTCGTCAGGCAGCAATTACAAAAGAACTAATAGAAATCATATCAGGAGCAGAAAGTTTATAATTATGAGCAAAGGAATAATTACACAAGTTATTGGAGCAGTAGTTGACGTAAAATTTGACGGAGAACTTCCAGAAATTCTAACAGCATTAGAATGTAAAAATGGAGACAACAGGTTAGTTTTAGAGGTTGCTCAACATTTAGGTGAAACAACAGTTAGAACAATTGCAATGGATGCTACTGAAGGATTAAAAAGAGGTGATGAAGTAATGAATACTAATGCTCCTATTCAAGTACCTGTTGGACCTGAAACTCTTGGAAGAATTATCAATGTAATTGGTGAGCCTATAGATGAAAGAGGCGAAGTTAAAACAAAAGAAAGTTGGCCAATTCACAGAGCAGCCCCTGAATTTAATGATCAGTCAACTGAAACAGAAATTCTTGTGACTGGTATAAAGGTTATTGACCTGTTAGCACCTTATGCAAAAGGTGGAAAAATTGGATTATTTGGTGGAGCTGGAGTAGGTAAAACAGTTTTAATTATGGAATTAATTAATAACGTTGCAAAAGCTCACGGAGGATTTTCAGTTTTTGCAGGAGTAGGTGAACGAACTAGAGAAGGAAATGATCTTTACCATGAGATGATGGACTCTGGAGTAATAAAAAAAGATGGTCCTGGATCTAAAGCTGCATTAGTTTATGGACAGATGAACGAGCCTCCAGGGGCAAGAGCAAGAGTTGCGCTTACAGGTTTGACGGTAGCTGAGTATTTCAGAGATCAAGAAGGTCAAGACGTTCTTTTCTTTGTTGATAACATTTTTAGGTTTACTCAAGCAGGCTCAGAGGTTTCTGCTCTTTTAGGAAGAATTCCGTCTGCAGTTGGATATCAACCAACACTAGCTACAGACATGGGAAATCTACAGGAAAGAATTACAACAACAAACAAAGGTTCAATTACATCAGTCCAAGCAATTTATGTACCAGCTGACGACTTAACTGATCCAGCTCCAGCAACTTCATTTGCACACTTGGATGCAACAACTGTACTTTCAAGACAGATCGCTGAAATTGGTATTTATCCAGCTGTTGATCCATTAGATTCTACATCCAGAATTTTGGACCCGAGAGTTGTGGGAGATGAACACTACAAGGTAGCAAGAGATGTCCAAAAAATATTACAATCTTATAAGTCACTTCAAGACATTATTGCAATTCTTGGTATGGATGAATTATCTGAAGAAGATAAATTAGTAGTTGCTAGAGCAAGAAAAATTCAAAGATTTTTATCTCAACCGTTTTTTGTAGCTGAAGTTTTTACTGGTTCACCTGGAAAATTAGTTGATTTAGAGTCAACTATCAAAGGTTTTGATGCTATTTGTAAAGGTGAATACGATCATTTACCAGAAGCAGCATTTTATATGGTTGGTACTATTGAGGAAGCAATTGAAAAAGCTAAGAAAATGGAAAAAGAAGCAGCTGCTTAATGAGCGAAGAATTTAAAATTGAAATTGTAAATCCAGAAAAATCTTTTTTAGTAAAAGATGACGTTTCTGAAGTTGTTGTACCTGCTTATGAAGGAGAAATGGGTATATTAAAAGATCATATTTCGATTATTTCTTTTTTAAAACCTGGAATAATAAAAATTTTGTCAAAATCAGGAGACGAGAGTTATTATGTTGAAGACGGCATTGTTGAATTTAAAAATAATACTCTTTCAATTTTAACCAGCTCAATATTAAATATTGCTGATATAGATAAATCTAAACAACAAGATTTATTAAAACTAGCTGAGGAAGAGTCCAACAAGGATAAAAAAAGTGACCAATCGAATTATTTAATTAATCAAAAAATTGAAGTTTTAAAAACACTCAATTAAATAAGTTTTTGAACTTTTTCTTGTACTTCTTTGTAAACATGCAACTTAAAGTCTACAACTACTTTAGTTAATTGATTTAGTTCAATCCATTTCCAATCTAAGAATTCTGGATCATGAGTATTAATATCAATTTCTTTGTCTTCGCCGGTAAATCTCATCAGAAACCACTTTTGTTTTTGTCCTCTATATTTACCTTTCCAAATAATTCCTAATAAACGATCTGGAAGCTCATATGTTATCATACCATCTAATTCTTTAATGAGTTTAACACTTTTAATGCTAGTTTCTTCTTCAAGTTCTCTATAGGCAGCTTTTAAAAAATCTTCACCAGTGTCCACACCACCTTGAGGCATTTGCCAAAAATTTTTTGGATTATCTATTCTTTTTGCTACGAAGACTTTATTTTCTTGATTTAAAACAACTATTCCTACTCCACTTCTCAGTGGTAAGTTACTGTAGTTTTTATTCATATTATCCGTTAATCAACTTTATTGCGTAGCTTAATTGATTGTCAGTATCAGACCTTATTTTAAAATCGTTTCCTTCTTCATTAATTTCAATATCAGGTCTGACACCCACCTCAGAAATAGACTTTCCAGATGGCAGATAATACTTTGCAACAGTTAGACGTATTGCTCCTTTATTTTTAAGTGGAATAATTGATTGAACAGACCCTTTTCCATAGCTATTCTCTCCTATAATTATTGCTCTTTTATGATCTTTTAATGCACCAGCTACAATTTCAGAGGCAGAGGCTGAACCATAATTAATTAAAACTAGTAATGTTTTTCCATCTGTAATATCACCTTTTTTAGCAAACCACTTTCGGTTCTCAGATTTTTGTCTACTCTTTGTTGATACGATTTCTCCATTATCTAGGAAAAAGTCTGATATTGTTATAGCTTGTGATAATAGTCCTCCTGGATTATTTCTTAGATCTAAAATAAACGCATTTAAATTTTCATTTTTTTTTAATTTTTTAATCTGTTTTTCTATTTGGTCACTACTATTTTCATTGAATGAAGTAAGCCTTATATATCCAATATTTTTTTCTATGATTTCAGATTTGACTGACTGAATTTCAATTATTTCTCTTGTAATATTAAATGTTAATGCCTTTTTTTCTCCACGTCTCCTTACTGTCAATTCTATACTAGAACCAACTGGACCTCTCATCATATCCACAGCTTCAGCTAAAGATTTTCCTTGTACTTGAATGTTATTTATTTTTACGATGTAATCTCCTGCTTTCAATCCAGCCTTAGACGCAGGAGTATCATCAATTGGTGAAATTACTTTAACCACACCAGCCTCCATGCTTACCTCAATACCAAGTCCTCCAAATTCACCACTTGTTTCTGTTTGCATTTGCTCGAGAATTTTTGGCGACATATACGCTGAATAGGGATCAAGAGATTGTAAAAGACCATTTATCGCTGAATCCATACTTTCAGACTGATTTATCTCATCAACGTATTCTTTATTTATTTTCTCGAGTACTTCACCAAAAAGATCAATTTTTTTATAAATATTGGTTTCAGCTGCATTTAGATTATTTTTAAAAAAAAAAATTGATAAAAATATTACTATGTAAGATTTAAAATTTTTCATATTATCAATTTTTCTTTAGGAATAAATTCAGACCAAATTTTTTCGAGTTCATAAAATTTTCTTTTTTCAGGATGAAAAATATGAATAATTAAATCTATACCATCTACTAGTTTCCACTCTCCACTTTGCTTTCCTTCAATTTTAGAGTCTGGAATACCATGTTTCTTAAGCTTTTCTAAAACTTGTTCTGACAAAGACTGTATATGCCTTGATGACGTACCACTTGCGATGATCATATAATCAGCTATTGAACTCTTATCTTTTAAATCGATAGTAATAATATCTTGGGCTTTGTTTAAATCGAGAGTGTTAATTACAATCTCTTTAAGGTCTGAAATTTTATCCATTAATTATTTTAAGACTATCAAATTTTTCTTAATTGAGAAGATGAAATGTTGACTTTTTTAAATTCAATAAATTTAAGTACATTTTCATTGAGCTGTTTAAATGTCTTTGAATTTAATGAATTTTTTTTGTACCCATGACGATCAAAAACTAAAATATTGCACTTTTTTGAAATTAATTTTGATTTATGCCATTTATGGAAATTAATTAAATTATCTGCACCCATTAAAAAATAAATTTCTATTGTTTTCTTTTTTTTTAAGTGATTGATGAGATCAATAGTTTTGTTTGATTTAATTAAATTTTCATAAAATTTCACTTTTATAAATGAATTTGAGCCAATAATACGTCTACATTCTTTAATTCTTTTCAAAACTGGTGTTTCACTTTCAGCTTTAAAAGGATTTTTTTTTGTTATAGCCCAGATTATATTCTTAAGTTGAAATCTTTTTTTTGCCTCTTTAGATATTGCTAAGTGTCCTTTATGTGCAGGATCAAAAGAACCTCCCAGAATTCCAATTTTTATTTTTCTATTATTCAATTTATTTTCTTATTTTTCCTTTACTCGTAATTTCATATTTATAAGAAACTAGTTGATTTAATCCTACAGGCCCTCTAGGAGGCAATGTATTTGTAGAAATTCCTACTTCTCCACCGAAACCAAATTCTCCACCGTCAGCGAATTGAGTTGATGTATTATGCATAGCAATTGAGCTTTTAACATTCCTTAAAAAGTCTTTGGCTGTTTTTTTGTTATTTGTAATTATACAATCTGTATGCATTGTTCCATATTTATTTATATGATCAATACTTTCTTCAAGATTATTTACAATTTTTACTGACACAGTAGGTGCCAAATATTCAGTAGACCAATTTTTCTCTTTAGCTGGAAATATTTTACCATTGTAATATTTTTTTAAAAATTTATCTCCATATATTTTGCAATTTTTATTTTCTAGCTCATTCAAAATTGGATTACAAAAGTCTTTTGCAACTTTTTTATGAATCAGAATGGTTTCTGTTGCACCGCAAATACTTGTATTTCTTAATTTTGCATTATAAACAACTTTTTTTGCCATATTTAAAGTTGCATCTTTATCAACATATGTATGACAAAGTCCTTCAAGGTGCCCAATAATGGGTACATTAGATAAATCTTGAACTCTTTTTACTAAATTTTTTCCACCTCGTGGAATGATTACATCAATATATTTTTTCATACCTGATAGCATAATATCCACCACTCTTCTCTGTTTTGTATCAATGAATTGAATAAAGTTTTCATCAACTTTATTAACTTTTAGTGCTTTTCGAAAAATCTTTGCTAAAATTCTATTAGTATTTATTGCTTCTGAGCCACCTTTCAAAATTACTGGATTTCCAGATTTAAAGCATAGACTAGCTACATCCGAAGTAACGTTTGGCCTACTCTCATAAATAACTCCAATTACTCCTATAGGTATTGATATTTTACTAATATTTAAACCATTAGGCCTTTTCCATTTTTCTAAAGTATTTCCAACTGGATCTTTTAATTTTGCAATTTTAATAATTGAATTTTGAATATCTTTTAATTTAGTTTCATTTATTAAAAGTCTACTTATTAAGTTATTATTAATACCTATTTTACTGGCGTAATTTGCATCTTTTAAGTTTTGCTTAAGTATTAATTTTTTTTCATTTCCTAATAATTCTGCGTATTTATTCAATACTTTATTTTTGATTTTTGTATCAATTTTCTGTTCAAAAGCACTTCTTGCTTTTCTTCCAACTAAATTCATATATTTGATCATTTAAACTTCCACCATATCATCTTTGTGAATTACTTCAGATTTAGAAACATAACCTAATAATTTTTCAATTTGATTCGAATGATGACCCATAATTTTAATTATCTCATCAGAAGTGAATGAACTTAATCCCCTAGCACATTCAACATTTTTTTTATCTAAAATTTTTATATGATCACCTTTATTAAATTTTCCTGAAATTTTTTTTATTCCAGCTGCTAGTAAACTTTTGCCTGATCGTAGAGCTTTTTTTGCTCCATCATCAATAATAATTTCTCCTTTTGGTGCAATTGAGCTTATTATCCATTTTTTTCTCGCGTCAAGTTTTGAGACCTTAGGACTAAACCAGGTGCACTCATTTTGCTCAATTATTTTTGTGATCGGGCTATCATGCAGCCCATTTGCAATAACCATACTGCTACCTGCTAGTTGACAAATTTTTGCAGACTCAATCTTAGTTTGCATACCTCCACTACCAAATTCATTCATACCTTTAATATTTATATTCTTTAAATCTTTTTTTAAATCCTTAACTTTCTTTATTAATTTTGCGTCTTTAAAAATTTTGGGGTTTTTTGTGTAAAGTCCATCAACATCAGAAAGAAGAATTAAGGTATCTGCATTAGTAATTTGTGTAACTCTAGATGCCAACCTGTCGTTATCTCCATACTTTATTTCTGTTGTAGCTATAGTGTCATTTTCATTTACTATTGGGATAAATCCTAAATTAAATAAATTTTCAAAAGTCCTTTTGGCATTTAAAGATCTTCTTCTTTCCTCTGTATCTTCAAGAGTAAGAAGTATTTGAGAAATGTTAAGTTTAAAACTAGCGAATGTTTGTGAAAATAAATTCATTAACTCAATTTGGCCTATAGATGCAATAGCTTGACTCTGATCTAGTTTAATATTTTTTTTATTATAATTCATTTTTTTACAACCAAGAGCTATTGCACCTGAGCTCACAATTACAACTTTTTGATTTCTATCCTTTAATTTTTTGATATCTTTTGCAAAACTTGACAGCCATTTCTTTCTAATTTTTTTATTTTTATCTACAATTAGTGATGAACCAATTTTTACAACAATTATTTTAGAATTTTTAAGATACATAAGATAAAAGTTTAGCCTTTATTTTAGATATAGAACTTTTTTTTAAAGTTGTCATAGTCAATATCTCACATTTTTTATTTTTGGAAAAATGATCAATTATTTCTTTTGCTGTACCCTCATCAATTAAATCAATTTTATTTAGTACTATAAGCTCTTTTTTATCTAATAATTTAGAGCTGTAGCTCTTTAATTCATTTTTAACCTGATCGTAAGACTCATTGAGATCAATATTTGTAATGTCAATTAAATGTAAAAGCGATTTACATCTTTCAATGTGTTTTAAAAATTGAATCCCAAGACCTACACCCTTATGCGCTCCTTCCACTAATCCAGGTATATCCGCAATTGTAATTTCTTTATCATCATAAGAAGCAACACCAAGATTAGGATTTAATGTAGTAAATCTGTAATTTGCTACTTTTGGATTTGCATTTGTTAGTGCTGCGAGCAAGCTTGACTTACCTGCATTCGGTAAACCAACTATACCAATGTCTGCGATTGTTTTTAGTTGTAGCCATATTGTAAAATCCTCTCCAACAATTCCTTTAGTAAATTTTCTTGGAGCTCTATTCGTTGAACTTTTAAATCTGGTATTTCCAAGACCACCTTTACCACCATTTGCTGCGATAAATTCCTCTCCTTTTTTACTAAAATCAAAAAGTAATGTCTTATTGTCTTCTTCAAAGACTTGTGTACCAATAGGAACTTTTAGAACTAAATCATCACCACTTTTTCCAGTCCTATTTTGTCCTGCACCATTTTCACCTCTTTCTGCTTTATGATGCTGCTGATATCGATAATCAATTAAGGTATTTAAATTTTCCTCTGACTTTAAAACTATTGATCCGCCTTTACCGCCGTCTCCACCATCTGGGCCTCCAAATTCAACATATTTCTCTCTTCTGAAACTTGGGGATCCATCTCCGCCATTACCAGCTTTAATATAAATTTTGACTTGATCTAGAAATTTCATAATACAACATCTACTTTGGTTGTACTATTAATTGGGTTTTACTGAAACGAAAGTTCTATCTGCTTTTGATTTTTTGAATACAACTTTACCTTTAACTACTGAAAAAATAGAATGATCTTTACCCATGCCTACATTCTCACCAGGAAAAATTTTAGTTCCTCTTTGTCTTACAATTATATTACCAGGTACGACCATTTCACCACCATATTTTTTAACTCCTAATCTTCGACCGGCGCTATCTCGTCCGTTCCTTGATGATCCACCTGCTTTTTTTGTTGCCATAATTTACCTTATTTTATTTACTTACTGCTTCTTTAGTTTCTTCTTTTTTTGGTTTTTTAGAAACTTTTTCAGCTTCAGATAAAACTTTACCATCTTTTGAAAAAATTTTATTTATTCTTATCATAGAATACTCTTGTCGATGTCCATTTTTTCTTCTTGAATTGTGTCTTCTTCTTTTCTTAAAAATTAGTATGGTTCTATTTTTACTGTTTTTAATTAAAACAGCTTCGACTTTAGCTCCACTCACATGAGGAGCACCAACCTCAATAGATTTATCATCACCATATGCTAGAATTTCATTAAATTCAATTTTTGTTTCAGGTTTTGAATCTGGAAGCTTCTCTACTTTAAGAATTTCTCCAGACTTAACTTTGTATTGTTTTCCACCTGTTTTTATAATTGCGTAAGACATAATATGATTATTTATTTAAGTATCCGCAATATAGTTGTAGCTAAATTTTAGTCAAGCCGAATTAACTAGAAATTATCCTTCAAATCTCGCAGTTTTGAAAAGGTTTTGACATCATTTGCCCTTAGAAAAATATTGCAATCCAATTCTTCTTTAAGTGTAGATGGAATTGTGGGCAAGCTATTCTTTAACTTTATTTCAATATTTTGTATTTTTTTCTTAAGATTTAAATTTTCTGGATCATGTTTGATACAAAATTTTGAATTGTTAAGAGTATATTCGTGACCACAATAAATTTGAGTATCAAGAGGCATAGCTTTGATCTTATTTAAAGAACTAAACATTTGTTCGTAGGTGCCTTCAAAAATTCTTCCACAGCCAAGGGAAAAAAGAGTATCTCCAGTAAATAGTAATTTATCTTTATAAAAATGAAAACAAATATGGCCCTTAGTATGTCCTGGCACATGAATTATTTTAGCTATAAAATTATCACTTTTCCATATTTCATTGTCTTCAAGACAGATATCAATTTCTGGAATTCTTTCTGAATCATGTTTAAAGCCAACAACAGTACTATTATATTTTTTTTTTAATTCCTTATTACCTCCAATATGATCAAAATGATGATGAGTATTTAAAATATATTTTAGATTAATATTTTTATTTTTTACATAATCAATTACTGGACTAGCTTCGCTCGGGTCAACAATACATGCCAAATTATTTGTCTCATCTAAAATTAAATAACTATAATTATCTTGGAGACATGAAATTATTTCTACTTTCATTCTATTTCTCTATTAAAAATATTCCTAGATCTGCAATAAAATTTTTAATTGTTAAATTGCCATCATTTATTATTGAAACATTCTGATTGTTTATAGCTAATGATTTAAAGATTTTGATATTTCTTGATTTTGCAAAATAAAAAAAATCCTTTATTGAACACATATGAATATTAGGAGTATTGTACCATTCGTCTGGTAATGTCTTAGTAATTGGCATTGTGCCTTTTATGAGCAAATGAAGTCTGACTTTCCAATAACCAAAGTTTGGAATTGTTACAATCGCTTTTTTTCCAACTCTTAAAAGTTCGTTAATAACTAGCTCGGGATTTAAGAAAGCTTGAAGAGTTTGACTAAGAACAACATAGTCGAAAGATTTGTCTGGGAATTGTGCAAGATCTTTTTCTGCATTTCCTTCAATTACAGTCAATCCTTTTGCGATACATTCTTGTACTTTGCTTTTTGAAATTTCTAGTCCTCTAATATTAGTTTTTTTGTTGTTTTTTAAAAACTCCATTAAAGTTCCATCTCCACAACCTACATCTAATACCTTTTTCTCTTTTTCTATTAATTCAGCTATTACTTGAAATTCGTTTTTCATTATTAATTTTCTATATAGGATTTATCTAAAAAGTTTTTTAATGCATTTAAAAAGTCTGGGACATCTAATAAAAATGAGTCGTGACCTTTATCAGACTCTATTTCAACAAAACCTACATCTGCACCAATAGAATTTAAGGCAATGACAATATCCTTGTTTTCTTGAGTTGGATAAAGCCAGTCAGATGTAAAAGATATTATAAAAAACTTTGCTCTGGTTGCTTTAAATGCATTAGATAAATTACCCTTGAATTGTTTTGCTAAATCAAAATAATCCATTGCTCTTGTGATATAAAGATAGCTATTAGCATCGAACCTGTCGACAAATACCGAGCCTTGATATCTTAAATAACTTTCTATCTGAAAATCTGCATCAAAACCAAATTTCAAATCTTCTCTTTCTTGTAGTTTTCTTCCAAATTTTTCTTGGAGACCTTTTTTTGAAAGATAAGTTATATGTGCAGCCATTCTTGCAACAGCCAAACCTTTATTTGGGATTGTATCTTTAGAGGAGTAATTTCCATCTTTCCAATTACTATCAGCAGCTATTGCCTGTCTTCCTAATTCATTAAATGCAATATTTTGCGCTGAGTGGCTGGACGTACATGCAATTGGGATAACCGTTTTAGCTTTATCAGGAAAATTACTAATAAACTGAAGTACTTGCATACCACCCATTGAACCACCTGCAATCGAAAAAAGTTTATCTATACCAAAATGGCCAAGCAAATTGTATTGTGCATTAACCATATCGTTAATAGTTATAACTGGAAAATTTGTACCAAAAGCAGTTCCAGTATTAGGGTCTTCGTGGCTTGGCCCAAAAGAGCCCATGCATCCACCAATTACATTTGCACAAATAACAAAGTATTTTTTGGTATCGATTGCTTTATCAGGACCAACCGCATAAGACCACCAACCATCTTTCTTTGTTATTGGATTTAAACCAGTCACAAATTGATCCCCGGTTAACGCATGAAAAATTAAAATGGCATTATCTTTTTTTTCATTTAATGAACCATAAGTTTCATATGCTATTGGGTATTCATTAATAGTTTTTCCACAATCTAACTTTAAAGGTTTTTTTACTATAAGGGTTTTAATATTATTCTCAGTAGTCATAACAAGGCTATTATTTGAATTGAGAGAAAAAAAACTATTTTAGCGGTTTTTTTTAAGCGCTCGCAATTCAGTTAAATCAGCGCATAATTTTTGTACTAGAACTTATTTATTATGTCAATTTTTTTAAAAATTGTCTTATTGTCTATAAAAATTTGTAATTTTATCTATAAAGAGCTCATAAAATTAAAAAATGATTACTCCAAAATTTAAAAAATTTAATATCGAAGCCTATAAACCTGGTAAGTCAAAGGTTAAAAAACTAAAAAAAGTTATAAAACTTTCAGCAAATGAATCTGCTCTTGGCATCAGCCCAATGGCAAAAAAATTGATATCAAATAAGAAAATGATTTTAGATAAATATCCTGATGGAAAGTCCCAAGAGTTAAGGAAAGCAATTTCAAAAAAATACAAGTGTGATTTTAATAAAATCATTTGCGGAGCAGGATCTGACGAGATAATCCAAATGTTGTGTCAATTATATTTAAATCCAAAAGATGAAGTAATAGTACCAGAATATAGTTTTTTGATGTACAGAATTTACGCAAAAATTGTAGGTGCCAAAGTTTTATTTGCAAAAGAGTTAAATTTTAAAGTCTCGATAAAAGAAATTTTAAAAAAAATTTCAAGAAAAACTAAAATAGTATTTATTGCTAACCCAAATAATCCAACTGCTACCTATTTGACAAAAAAAGAAATATTAGAGCTTAGATACAAATTAAATAAAAATATTTTACTTGTGGTTGACGATGCTTATTCGGAATATATGAAAAATAATGATTACACTTCTGGTTTAGATTTATTTAGAAATAGAGATAATGTTTTTATCTTGAGAACATTTTCAAAAATGTTTGGACTGGCATCTTTAAGAGTAGGTTGGGGCTATGGATCGAAAAAAATAATAGATGCTTTAAACGTTATAAAACCACCATTCAATATAAATGGAGTTGCACAATTAGCAGCTGCTGAGTCACTTAAGGATAAAAAATTTATAAGTAGATCTGTTAAGCATAATTTATTCTATGCTAAAAAGTTAAAAAAATTTCTTGAGATCTATAATATTTCGTCTAATAAAATTTCAGCAAATTTTTTATTTTTAAACTTTGATAATTGTAAAACTTCAGCAAAATATTTGTACGAAAAATTAAAACAAAAGGGTATTATTTTAAGGTCTACAGAGGACGGTTATGGTATTAAAAACAAATTAAGATTAACCATAGGGTCTAAAGAAGAAAACTTTAAATTTATGAATGCGGTTAAAGGAATATTAAATTAAATGAATAATATTTTAATTATTGGATGTGGTTTATTAGGATCTTCTTTATTAAGACGTATTCATAAAAAAAAAATTGTTAAAAAAATATTTATTTATGAAAAATCAAAATCAAATATTTCAAAAATAAAAAAATTAAGGTTACCAGGTATTGTTATTGACAAACTTGATAAGAGAGTGATTAATTATGATTTAATTATTTTTTGCACACCAATGAGTGAATACAAAAATCTAATTTTAAAGATAAATAGTTTTATTTCTCCTAAAACACTAATTACAGACATTGGATCATCTAAAATAGAAACCTCAAAGCTTATAAAAAAATTTTTGAAAAAAAATCTAAATTGGATACAAAGCCATCCCATTGCAGGCTCTGAAGTTAGTGGCCCTGAGCATGGTAAGGAGAATATGTTTCAAGATCGATGGTGTATTTTAATAAAAGAAAAAAATATAAAAAAAAAATATTTGGACATTTTAAATAATTTTTGGAAAAAAATGGGTTCAAAAGTTATTGTTATGACCCCTGAAAAACATGATAGAATTTTTTCCATAACTAGTCATTTACCCCATTTAATTGCTTATAATTTGGTAAAATCAGCTCAAGATTTTGAAAAAAAACAAAATTACGATCTAATTAAATTTAGTGCTGGAGGACTTAGAGACTTTTCACGAATAGCAGCCTCAAATGAAATTATGTGGAGAGATATTTTTTTTAACAATAGTAATAATATTTCAAAAGCTATTGATTTATTTATTAAAAATCTAACAGCCTTTAAAAAAGATATAAATTTAAAAAACAATAAATCAATATTAAAAAAATTAGTTCAAACTAAAAGAGTGAGATCAAAAATTATTAAATTAAAACAAGATATAAATAAACCTGACTTTGGTAGAAGTTAGAAATTTATTCTAGAAATTTTTCTCACTTTAAGATTTGCTGTATCAAGTATCCTTTTAATAGTTTTATGAATTGGCATTACAATTACTCTTTTTTCAGGGCCATAAGCATGAATTAATTTTTTGGAGTTAATACAAATAGCGACATGACCTTTCCAAAAAATAATATCTCCCTTTTTAAATTTTTTAGATAATTTTTTTATAGAATACTTTATTTGATCTTTAGTATCACGTGGATAAAATAAATTATTATAATAAAAAAATATTTGTAATAAAGCTGAACAATCAATCCCTTTATTTGTTTTACCACCCCAAACATACTTAGTTTTTAGAAAAAGTTTAAATATTTTAATAAAATTTTTTTCTTTATGAGTAATTTTTTTTATATCTTTTAATTTAACCCATCGGTTTTTTTCAAATCTAACAAAACCATTTCTTTTCTCGATAGCTGATAATTTTGATCCGAAATATAAAGCTTTTTTAGTTTTGACATTTGGTTTTTTAAATATATTTGCTTTTATATTACTTACTTTATGTGAGATTTTTAATTTATTAACATAGTTTTTATTTTTAATAAATCCACTGTATCTATCATATAAAGATTTTATTTTAATCCAGCCTTTTCTTTTTAATAAAATTTTAAATCTCTCTCCATATAATATCTGCGACGTTACCTCTGAATGTATATTAGGTAATTTATAAATATTTGAAAAAGGTTCTTTAAAATAAAAATTATTTTTCACTTAGTTTTAATTTATTTTTTATCATCCATAGACAAATTAGAGAAGGAATAACCATTATTGCTGTAAGTATAAAAAATATTCCCCAATTCCCATTTAACCAGTCAACCAGAGCACCAGAAGATGATGCAAGTGTTGTTCGACCGGCTGTTCCAATTGATGCAAGTAATGCATATTGAGTAGCGGTATATGTCCTATCTACCAACAAAGAAATAAATGCAACAAAAGCAACTGTTGCAAATGCTGCAGCAATGTCATCAAAAATTACTGCAAACGCAAATAATAATTCGGACTTACCAGTCCAAGCAAGAGCAGTAAACAATAAATTTGTTGATGCCATTAAAACACCAGCCAAAAACATTGCTTTAATTACTCCTGATCTAATTACAAATAATCCTCCTAATAATGTAAAAACTACAGTTGTTATCCATCCCAAAGTTTTTGAATAAATAGCTATATCTCCTTTAGAAAATCCTATTTCTTTATAAAATATTACTGACATTCTTCCTAAAAAAGCCTCTCCAATCTTAAATAAAAAAACAAAACCAAGGATACCAAGTGCTATGGAGAAACCATTTTTTTTGAAAAAACTCACTACTGGGCCTCCTAACGTTCCACTTATCCACGCAATAACTTTTGTATAAATATTCTGTGAGCCTAGTTTATTTTGTATTAGTTGATCGGTCTCGTTTTGTTTTTGACTTCTATCTATAGAGATTGGCTCATGAACAAACATCAAGCCTATATTCATTAAAATCACTACAACACCTAAAACTAAAAACGTAGTTTGCCAGTAATCAGCAATCCCCATATTTTCAAAATATTCTGCAGTAAACAGAGCTATTACACCACCTAATTTATATCCACTCCACCAACCCACAACTGCCATTGCTGCGCCAGCAGCCATTGATTGATTTTCTTTCTCACCTATTTGTTCTATCCTTAGCGCATCAACAGTTATGTCTTGTGTTGCAGACGAGATTGCAATAATTACTCCGATAGTAATTATTAAAGCTAAATTTTCAGTTGGATTAATTATACTCCACATAGCTAAGCAAATTAGTATAGAAAGTTGCATTAAAACTATCCAACCACGTCTATGACCAATCTTTTTTGTAAGATAAGGTATTTGCAACCTATCTATAAGAGGGGCCCACATATAATTAAATGCATAAACAGCAAAAATTAATCCTGCCCAACCAATTGTTGATCTACTCAAACCATCTTCTTTTAGCCAAAGGCTAAGACTACTTCCAATTAAAACCCAAGGAAAACCCGAAATAGCTCCAAGCAAAAGAATTCTTAGCATTCTTCTATCAAAATATACTAAGAAAGTTTCTGAGAGTGTTTGTTTTTTTAGTTCAATCATTTAGTTTCTCCAAAAGGATGGAAGAAACAATACTAGTATCGCGAATAACTCAAGTCTACCTAAAATCATGCCAACAGATAAAACCCATTTTGATATATCTGGCAACAACGAAAAATCTCCATTCGGTCCAATTATTGGTCCTAAACCTGGGCCAACATTTGAGATAGATGTTGCAGCTCCAGAAAGAGCAGTAATAAAATCAAGACCAGTTAAAGATAATAATGCTGCTAAAATAAAGAAAATTACAAAATAAAAAAATATGAAAGATATAATTGAAGCAACAAATTTTTCATCCACCGAATTTTGATCATACTTTATTAAAAAAACTCCTTTTGGATAAATAATTTTTTTAAGTTGATTTAATATGAAAAGGTAAAGAATTTGAATCCTAAATATTTTAATTCCACATGTAGTTGATCCTGCACATCCGCCAATAAACATTAACGTAAGAAAAATAGTTATTGGAAAACTGCCCCAACTATCAAATTCAGCATTTACATAACCAGTGCCAGTTAAAATAGAAATAGTATTGAAAAATATTGATCTAAATGAAAAATTTTCATTATTAGTTGAAAATAAATAAAAACTCAGAATAATTATCGATAAAATTGTAATTTTTAAAAAGGATTTTATTTGAGTATCACTTGAAAATATTTTTTTGTTTCCATTTAAAAACTTAATGTAAGCGATAAATGGAACACTTCCTAAAATAATAAATACCATAGAAGAAATTTCAATATAAACGCTATTAAAATAACCTATGGATTGGTTGTAATTTGAGAATCCACCTGTTGCTATTGTAGTCATTGAATGGGTTAAGCTATCAAATTTTCCCATTCCAAAAATCCAGTAACTAACAGCACAAACTGCCGTTAAAACAGAATAAATATATATCAGCCTTAAAGCAATTTCTTTAGATTTTGGAAGTATTTTTTCTGATGAGTCATTGCTTGAGATTTTAAATAATTGCATACCTCCAACGTTCATTATCGGCATAAGAGTTATTGCCATTACAATTATACCTATACCTCCTAACCATTGTAAAATAGCTCTCCATAAAAGAATACCTTTAGGAGCATCTTCCAAATTAGATATGATAGTTGAGCCTGTAGTCGTAATTCCTGACATGCTCTCAAAAAAAGCATCTGTAATTGACATTTCCATAGAGGAAAAAATGAAAGGTAAAGATCCAAAAATTGCAACACTCAACCAAGATAAAGCTGTTAACAAAAAGGCTTGCTGTAAGTTAACTTTTCTATCATGATTAATGTTAGTTAAAAAAAAAAGAGCACCGAAAATTATTGTTACAATTGATGCTCCAAAAAAAGATGAGTCGGTTTCAGCATAAATAAATTGTATAATTATAGGGACAAACATAGAAACCCCTAAGATTATTTGTAAAATTCCAAGTGTAAAAAATACTGTTTTATAATTTGACATTTTGAAAGAACATTATTTTATGGTAAATAAATTTCAACTCTATAAGAATTAATAAAATCACTAATTTGAGATTTTAGAAGAGTAATTCATGATTAAAAAAGAAGTTTTAGACAAAACCAGTGCATGGCCTTTTGTAGAAGCCAAAAAAATGATGAGAGAAAGAAAATCGCTCATTGAAAAAAAAAGAAAAATAACATTACAAACTGGATATGGACCAAGCGGTTTACCTCACATAGGTACTTTTGGAGAAGTTGCAAGGACCTCAATGATGGTAAATGCTTTAAAGCAATTAACAGATTTACCAACTGAAATTATAACGTTTTCTGATGATATGGATGGTCTAAGAAAAGTTCCGGAAAATATTCCTAACCAAAATTTGTTAAGTGAAAATCTTCATAAACCATTAACTGAGGTTCCAGATCCGTTTGGGAAATTTAAAAGTTTTGGTGAACATAATAATGAGATGTTAAAAAACTTTTTAAATAGTTTTAATTTTAAATATAGCTTTAAAAGTTCAACAGATTTGTACAAAACTGGATACTTTAACTCAACACTAAAAATAATTTTAGATAATTATAATGACATAATGAATATTATACTCCCAACCTTAGGTAAAGAACGTCAAAAAACCTACTGTCCATTTTTACCTATATGTCCAGACACTGGGCATGTACTTGAAATACCAGTTGTAGAAATTAATAAAAAAAAATCTCAAATAATTTTCGACAACAAAGGTAAAAAACTTGAAAAAAGTATTCTTGATGGAAACTGTAAACTTCAATGGAAGGTTGACTGGGCTATGAGGTGGTATGCTCTTGATATTGACTTTGAAATGTATGGTAAAGATTTAATTGAAAGTGCAATATTATCTACAAAAATTATCAACTTACTTGGTAAAAAGAACCCCTCAGGCTTTGCATATGAGTTATTTTTAGATGAAAAAGGTGAAAAGATTTCTAAATCGAAGGGAAATGGAATTACTATTGATCAATGGTTGATGTATGCATCTCCTGAAAGTTTATCTTTATATATGTATCAAAACCCAAAAAGAGCAAAAAAACTATATAAGGAAATTGTTCCAAAGGCTGTAGACGAATATTTAGATAATATTGAAAAATCTAAAAAACAAACAGAACAGCAACTCATAATGAATCCCGTCTGGCATGTACATGAAGGCAAAATTCCGACTGAGGAAATGATTATGACCTTTTCCATGTTGCTTAACTTAGTTGAAACAAGTAATGCAGATAGCAAGGATTTACTTTGGAAATTTGTAAAAAAATATAAACCAAACATCCAAGAAGAAAACTATCCAATCTTTGATGGATTAGTTGGATATGCAATTAAATATTTTAATGACGTAATCAAATCACAAAAAAAATATAAAAAACCAAGTGAAAGTGAAAAAAAAGCTCTTCTAGCTTTAATTGAAACTTTAGAAACATGTAATGATGGAATGTCACCTGAAGAAATTCAAACTTTAATTTATTCAGCTGGTAAAGAAAATGGTTATGCTGATAATCTAAGAAACTGGTTTAAATTAATTTACGAGGTTGTCTTTGGTGACGAAAATGGCCCAAGAATGGGTTTTTTCATAAGTTTTTTTGGTGTAAACGAAACTAAAGAGCTTATAACAAATAAATTAAAATAATGTTTTCAAATATAAGATCTTTAATATTTAAAATAGATCCTGAAAGAGCACACTTTTTAGCAATACAGTCGCTCAAACTCAACCTAGTTTCAAATATCTTTGATGAGCATAAAAATGATCCTATTTTCAAAACAAAAATTTTTAACAAAGAGTTAAACAATCCTATCGGTATAGCGGCAGGTTTTGATAAGAATGCCGAGGTCTACAACCCTTTATTTAAGTTGGGATTTGGATTAGTAGAAGTTGGCACAATCACACCTTTAAAACAATATGGGAATAGTAAACCTAGAGTTTTTAGATTAGTAGAAGACCAAGCACTTATAAATAGATTGGGCTTTAACAATCATGGTTCAGATGTCGTATTGAATAGGATTAAATCAAACAATAAACTGGGCGTATTAGGAATTAACGTTGGTCCCAATAAAGATTCTGATAATCGAATAAATGATTATTTAATAGGAATTGAAAAGTTCCATGAAGTGGCAGATTATATTACTATTAATATCTCCTCACCAAATACAGAGAACTTAAGAAATTTTCACGATGAAAGAAAATTGCAAGATCTACTTAAATCTGTTTCGGATAAGAAAAAAAATTTAGATACAAATATTCCAATAGTGGTAAAAATTTCACCTGATATAGATGAAAACCAAATTAATCTAATTTCAGAAATTCTTTTAGAAAATGATATAAGTGGAATAATTATTTCAAATACCTCAGAATCATCAAGAGATATTTTAAAAAATATTCAAAGACATCAAAAAGGAGGATTATCTGGGAAACCTATTGAGGAAAAATCAAACTTATTAATAAACAAGTTTTATAATTTATTAAAAGGTAAAATTAAGATTATTGGGGTAGGAGGAATAGACTCAGGACAATCAGCTTACGAAAAGTTTTTACTAGGTGCAGACTATATTCAATTATATACAGGAATGGTTTTTCAGGGTCCAAATATAGCTAGTATTATTAAAAAAGACCTAAAAGAATTATTGACTAGAGATGGTGTTAAGAATTTTAGCGAAATTGTAGGAAATAAAACTCTTTCTTAATTCTATTAAACTTGACGCCACTAATATCTGACCTTATATAGGCATTACTGTTATGTCAAAAAAATGTGAACTTACTGGAAAAATTCCTATGAAAGGTCATAATGTTAGTCACGCTAACAATAAAACTAAGAGAAGATTTTTGCCTAATCTTAAGAAAGTAAAGTTTACTAGTGAGCTAATGAAAAGAAGTTTAAAATTAACAGTGAGTAATGCTGGAGTTAGATCAGTTGATAAAAAAGGTAGTTTTGACGAATATTTAAAGACTGTAAAAAATAAAAACCTATCTTCAAGACTTAAAAAATTAAAAAAAGGTATTCTAATTAAATCCCCATTTAAGAAAAAACCTTTAGCAAAATCTGCCTAATGAATAGATTATTCTTATTTCTCTCATTTTTAATGGGAGTGGTTGTTTTATCCTCAAATTATTTAGTTCAATTCCCAATTAAATATTATGGTTTAGAGGAAATTCTAACTTATGGAGCATTTAGTTACCCAATAGCTTTTTTAATAACAGACTTAGCAAACAGATCTTACGGAAAATTGGTTGCAAGAAAAATTGTTTATATTGGTTTTGCCATAGGAATAAGTTTTACTCTTATATTCTCAACAAATTTTGCAGATCTAATTTCAGTAAGAATTGCAATCGGCTCAGGAACAGCTTTTTTAGTAGCTCAACTATTGGATGTACAAATATTTGACAAATTAAGAAAAAAAAAGTGGTTTATCGCTCCTTTAACGTCATCTTTAATTGGATCTACGATTGATACATTTTTATTTTTTTCAATATCGTTTTATGCAACAGGTATTCCGTGGGTTACGTTATCTTTTGGAGATTTAGCAGTTAAGATACTCGTTGCTCTTGTTATGTTGATTCCATTCAGAATTCTTCTTGGTACTTTAAAGCCGGTATAGTTTAGATTTTGGGCTCTGGTTGTGTCATACAATGAATACCTCCAAAACCCCAAATGAGTTTTGTGCAGTCAATTGGTACAATTTTTTTTTTTTTAAAAAATTTTTTAAAAATTAAAATTACTTTTTTATCATTTTTGTCGTTAAAGATTGGCAATAGTACTATTTTATTAGCAATATAAAAATTCAGATAACTTGCAGGAACTCTTACTTTTTCAATATATTTAGGCTTAGGCATTGGCACTTCAATTATTTTAAATTTTCTTTTATTTATATTTTTAGCGTTCTTTAAAATATTTAAATTTTCTTTTAAATTTTTATAATTCTTTTCATTTTTATTTTTTTCGACTGCAGTCATAATTGTGTCTTTAGAGACAAACCTTGAAATATCATCGATGTGTCCGTGTGTATCGTCTCCTTTAATCCCTTTATTAAGCCAAATGAAATTTTTAACATTTAAGTATTTACTTAATGTTTTTTCTAACGATTTTTTTGTAATCCCAGGATTTCTTTCTTGTACTTTGCTTAAAAGACATTCCTTTGTTAGAAGAACTGATCCTTTACCATTGACATCTATAGCACCTCCCTCCAATACTAATTGCTTTAAATTATTATTAATTTTAACAACAGGATCTATTTTTTTTACTTTAGTAAATTTCGATAATTTATTATTGATATTGTTGTCTTTTTTATAATCTTTATATTTACTCCATGCATTAAATTTAAAATTTACAATCAACTTTTTTTTGGTCTTTTCATTTATTATATATATTGGACCAGAGTCTCTTAACCAAATCCGATTAGTAGTTATTTTGTAAAAAATAATATTTTGTAACTTACTTGGAAATTTACCTAATAAATTTATAATTTTTTTTTTGTCTTTATAATTATTTATTAATAAATTTATCTTTTGTGATCTTGATAATTCACTTATTATTTGTGTAACTACTTTTGGGATATATTTAAAAAGACCAGGCCAGTCACTTTTGTTGTATGGCCAAGCTATCCATACACTTTCTTGCAACTCCCATTCTGCAGGCATTCTGTAGCCAATGAGAGATAAATTATTATTCATCTTTAGGGTTTTTTAGAAGTCCTTTGTAATAATCTATTCTTCTATCTCTTAAAAATGGCCAATGATTTCTAGCTGTTTCAATTTTATTTAGATCAATGTTAGTAATTAAAATTTCTTCTTTATCTGTTTTTGATTTCGCAATAATATTTCCACTTGGATCGATAATCATTGAGTTACCCCAAAAGTGTATTTTTCTTTTTCCGGTTTTCTCTAAACCAATTCTATTTATAGCAGCAACAAATACCCCATTTGCTATGGCATGAGATCTTTGGATGGTTATCCATGATTCTAATTGGGATTTTCCAAACTGTTTTTTCTCCTTAGGGTGCCAACCAATCGCTGTTGGATAAAATAAAATTTCTGCTCCTTTTAGCGTTGTTAGTCTGGCAGCTTCTGGAAACCATTGATCCCAGCAAATCAAAGAACCAACTTTTCCGTATTTTGTTTTTATAGATTTAAAACCTAAATCTCCTGGTGTGAAGTAGAATTTTTCATAATAACCTGGATCATCTGGAATATGCATTTTTCTATACTTTGATATAATTTTACCATTGTCATCAATTACAATGCTTGTGTTATGATAAAAACCAGTAGTTTTTTTTTCAAATAAAGAAATCATTAAAACAACAGAAAGTTCTTTGGCTAATTTACAATATATATCTGATAATCTACCTGGAATTTTTTCTGCTAGCTTAAACTTAGCATGATTTTCACTTTGACAAAAATATGGAGATAAAAATAGTTCAGGAAGACATATTATTTTTGCTTTTTTCTTTGCTGCTTCTTTAATCTTAATTAAAGAATTTTCTAAATTTTTATTTTGATTATCATAAACTTTAGTTTGAATTAAACCAATTGTAGTTTTTTTTGCCATGAATTATTTAAAAATATTTGAAAAATTTTTCCGATCTCTACTCTTCCATTCCCCTCTATGATAAGCATCACTGGCAATTAGAGGCAAAACGCTTGTAGCTTCTGCAAAAACCATTTGTTCCTTCGTGATATCAACTTTACCCCAAGAACTTGCCTCTTTTAGAGTTGAGCTGCTACACGCTCCATCTCTACTATCTGCAACTGAAATTTGAACAGCATACTTATGCATATCAACATCTTTTCCTAAAAGTTCAGCACATATAACAGTATCTTGAATAAAATTTTTTGGCACTCCACCACCTATCATAAATAATCCTGAGCCTTTGGATTTAATCTTTATTTCTGTAAGTTCTCTAAATTCTCTAACAGAGTCTATTGTCATATGTTTTTTTGGATTTTTTTCTTGGTGCATTACCAGACCAAATCCTGCACTCGAGTCTGTAAAAGCAGGGCAGAAAATTGGAACATCATTATCGAATGCTGTTTCAATTAACGAATTTTTCTTTTTTGAGTTTTTTTTAAGATATTTTCCCATTTCGTGAATGAACTCTCTAGATGTGTAACTCCTTGGTTCTAACGTATTTGCTATTTCACATATAATTTTGTCACACATTTGAAGCTCTTCCTCATCGATATAAGTATCGTAAATTCTATCAATATAGTTATTTCTTAACTCGGTATCATCTTGAAACTGTGAACCTTGATAATGTTTAAACCCTAGTGCTTCAAAAAAATCCATATCTACAATTGAAGCTCCAGTAGCAACAATGGCATCGACCATATTATATTTAACTAAATCCTTATAAATATTCATACATCCTGCTGCTGACGTTGATCCAGCTAGAGTTAGGAAAATTGTACACTCTTTATCTTTCAACATTTCATTATAAATATTTGCTGCATTAGCTGTCTCTCTAGATACAAAAGACATTTTTTTCATTGATGAGATTATCTTTCTTGCGTCAAAGGAGGTGATATCAATGTGTTCTACAGGGTTTTTTAAGAAATCTTTTTTACTATTGTGACCCAGATTTTTTTGGTCTGACATTAAGCAACCATATTATCTTTATTTCTATCTTTATCGTACATGGTCATTATTGGTTTATCCTCAACTTCACAAATCTCATCTGAATAGTAGCCATTGAATTGGGTTCTAAAAGTTAATCCATAAGCTCCAAGCTGACCAAGTTCTATATAATCATTTTCTTTAATATTGTTTGGAAGTAAAAAAGGACCCTTCATATAATCCATGCTATCACATGTTGGACCAAAAAAATCAAAAGCAGTTAACTTTTTAGAAATAATTTTATTTGAGTTATCTTTAATCATTTTTGATGGGTAAACAATATTAGGTGTACCAGCATCAAAAAGAGTACCGTATGTACCATCATTTATATAAAGCTTCTGTTTCTTCCTTAGGTTAACTCTAACAATTGTTGATCCACTTTCTGCAACTAATGCTCTTCCAGGTTCACAAATTATTTCTGGTAATTTTTCTAGTTTTAAATTTTCTAGACTTTTTTTAATTTCATTAAAATAATTATTTAATGATTGAGGAATTAAATCAGGATAGATAGTTGGAAATCCACCTCCTATATTTATATAATCAGGAACTATTTTTGTTTTTTTTATTATGTTTCCAATTTCAGTTATACCCTTAGAGTAAGAAATTGGATGCATACATTGAGATCCAACATGAAAACTTAAACCAATCTTTTTTGCATGTTGTTTTGCTAATCTAGTTAAACCTATAGCCTCAGAAGTTAAAGCTCCAAACTTTTTTGATAAGTCTATTTCCGCATGTTCGTTTGAAACTGCTACTCTTACAAATAATTCCAAATCTTTTGCATTATTTGTACTTTCTATAATTTTGATTAATTCATCTTTTGTATCTAATGAAAAAGTTTTAACATTATAATGAAAATAAGCTTCCTTAATACTTTCTCTACTTTTTACAGTATGCATATATGAGCATTTTGCTGTATGACTAAAATTTCTTATGCTTTTTATTTCTTCGATAGATGCAACATCAAATTGATCTATTCCACTATCTATTATTGTTTTTATTACTTCTGGATGAGGATTTGTCTTAACTGCATACAAAACAGATCCTAAGAATTTTTTTACAAAAAATTGTACTGCAGATTCAATTGAACTTTTTCTAATACAATATACTGGTTTTTCAGGGTTCAGTTGTTTTACAAGTTCTTCAACTGATTTAAATTTTTGCATTAATAATGCCTCCAAAAAAAATTTAATAAAAAAAAGTCTTTTAAAATAAAAAACTTTAATATTTTCTGGCATATAAAGTAACCATCACTAATGTAAAGCAAATAATTCAGGTCAGTATTGCTTAATAATCATATATTGAAAAATTTGATTCAGTTACCATATTATGCTCATGAAAGAACAAGCAACGCTTCAAAACCTCAGTGATTTTGAGAATAAATCACTGTTAATTTGTGATGACGACAATCCTTTTAGAGAAAGATTGGCAAGAGCAATGGAAAAAAAGGGTTTTGAGGTTTTTCAAGCAGAGAGTGTACAAAAGGGTGTCGAAGCTGTTAAAGCAAAAAAACCTGGATTTGCTGTAGTAGACTTAAGACTTGGAGACGGAAACGGTCTTGAAGTTGTAAAAGAAATTCAAACCTCAAATAATGATAGTAGAATTATAATGTTAACCGGATATGGAAACATTCCAACAGCAGTTGCGGCTATTAAAGAAGGTGCAATCGATTATCTTGCTAAGCCAGCAGATGCTGAAGATGTTGAAAAAGCTTTGTTAGCAGATCCATCAAAAAAAGCTGCACCTCCAGAAAATCCCATGTCAGCGGATAGAGTAAAATGGGAACATATCCACAGAGTGTTTGAGCTTTGCAATAGAAACGTATCTGAAACCGCACGAAGACTTAAAATGCACAGAAGAACTCTTCAAAGAATCCTCTCTAAAAGATCACCTAGATAAATTTTCTAATTTTTATAATTTGCTTAACTAATAATGCCAGTATGGTAATTTTGAATATTTCAGCCAACAAAAAAGGTTTAGCACCCAATGCGAAAATAGGCTTGTCCCATCCGATTAATGTCCCTAACCACAATAATCCTAAAATATATATAGTCGAAGTTGCTACCACTAGTTTACCTAAAACAACAAAAAAACCATCCTCATATTTAATCATAGATGTTAAATAGCATGCTGTTAAGAATCCAATTAAATATCCCATAGTTGGACCAGTGAAGTATAAAAGTCCGACACCTTTTTCTGGAGAATTTGAAAAAACTGGCAATCCTGCAATTCCTTCAATTAAATACAATCCGATAGTAGCTAATCCAATTTTATAACCTAAGCTAATTCCTAAAAATAAGACCACAAAAGTTTGCATAGTCATAGGGACTGGGTAAAAAGGAATTTTTATTTTTGCAGAAATAGTTAGGGCTATCGAACCAAGTACTATGGCTAACAAAGATTTAATTATTTTAGGTTGTGTAAGATTTTTTGTTAATTCCATAAAATTAATAATACTCTTAATTGTTAATATAATCTAGTGATTAGTAGATTAAATTAAAGTTTAGACTATATTAACCTCAAAACATTTAATAAATTTTAATGAGTAAAATACAAAAAACTGATCATTTTTATCTTATTGATGGTTCTGGATATATCTTTCGAGCTTATTATGCATTACCACCATTAAGTAGAAAAAGTGACGGATTACCAACAGGTGCAGTTAGTGGTTTTTGTAGCATGCTTTTTAAACTTTTAGAGGACTCAAAATCAAATCAAAATTTGCAGAGACCAACTCATTTTGCAGTTATTTTTGACTCTGCAAGGAAAACATTCAGAAATGAAATCTATAGTCAATACAAAGCAAACAGATCTGAGGCGCCTGATGACTTGGCACCTCAATTTGAATATATAAGAAAGTCTGTTTTAGCATTTAACCTACCTTCTGTAGATTTACCCAATTATGAAGCAGATGATTTGATAGCAACTTATGTTAACCAAATAATCAAAAAAGGAGCAAAGGTCACAATTGTTTCATCAGATAAAGATTTAATGCAATTATATCAAAAAAATGTCCGTATTTTTGATCCAATGAAAAATAAATTTGTAACTGAAGAAGACGTCATTAAAAAGTTTGGGGTTGATGCATCAAAAGTAATAGATGTTCAATCCTTAGCAGGTGATAGTAGTGATAACGTACCAGGTGTACCTGGAATAGGAGTAAAAACTGCTGCTGAGCTTATTAATAAATATGGTACTCTAGAAAAATTATTGAAATCAGCTCATGAAATCAAACAAAACAAAAGACGAGAAACTCTTTTAGAAAATAAAGATAAAGCATTAGTTAGCAAAAAACTTGTTACATTAGATCATAAATCTCCAATAAAGAGAGAGCTAGATGAGTTTAAATTAAAAAGTATAGATAAAGATAAATTATATAAATTTTTAAGAGAGATGGAATTTAATAGATTATTAAGTTCTGCTATTTCTGCATATGGAGAGCCAGACTTAACAAGCTCTGTCTCAGAAATTAAAAATATAGAAAAGCAAAGTCCAATTAATAACAAAAATTATTATTTAATTTCTAACCCAGATGAAATAGATGATTGGGTCAAAGAGGCCGAAGAGTTAGGAGAGGTTGCTGTTGATACTGAAACAAATTCTCTAGATCCTCATCAAGCAGAGCTAGTAGGTATCTCGCTTTCTTCAAAAATAGGGAAGGCCTGCTATATTCCAATTGGTCACAAATCGTCAAAATGTATTAAAAAAGAAGTTGTTATAAAAAAACTAAAAAAATTATTAGAGGATCCAAGTGTTAAAAAAATTGGTCAAAATATTAAATTTGATTTTATTGTTTTATTTAAACACGGCATAACATTGTCTGCCATGGAAGACACAATGTTGATGTCTTATGTTTTAGATGCAGGAAAAAATAGACATAATATGGATACATTATCAGAGTTACATTTTGGACATAAAACGATTTCTTTTAAAGAAATGGTGGGAACTGGAAAAAAAGAAATCAATTTTAGTGAAGTAGAAGTCGATAAAGCAAAAGATTATGCAGCTGAGGATGCTGATGTAACCTTTAGACTTTATAAAAAATTTCTTAAAAATCTAAAATCTGAAAAACTGTTTAAAATTTATGAAATTTTTGAAAAGCCGTTAATAAAAATTCTCGCATATATGGAAATAGAAGGTGTTGAAATAGATAGTAAGTTTTTAACTTCTCTTTCAAAAAAATTTGAAAAAAAAATTCTAACATTAGAAAAAGATATATTTAAAATTTCAAAAAAAGAGTTCAACATCGGTTCACCTAAACAACTAGGTGAAATCATTTATAATGACCTTAAAATAGCTGGCTTAAAAAAAACAAAAAAAGGTGGATTTGCAACAAGTGCTTCTGTTCTGGAGGATTTAGCCTTTAAGGGTAACAAATTTCCTAAATTAATCTTGGACTGGCGACAGTTATCAAAATTAAAAAATACTTACTCAGACGCATTACCCGAGCACGTTAACCCAATAACAAAAAGAGTACACACTTCCTTTTTATTAGCCGCTACAACAACTGGAAGACTAGCTTCAAGTGACCCTAATCTGCAAAATATTCCTATTAAATCTGATGATGGCAAAGATATAAGAAAAGCATTTAGGGCGAAAAAAGATCATTTACTAATTTCTGCGGATTATAATCAAATAGAAATGAGAATTCTTGCTGATTTAGCAGATGTGAAAGAGTTAAAAAAAGCTTTTAAAAATGAGGAAGATATTCATTCATTAACAGCTAGTCAAATATTTAATATAGATATTAAAAAAGTAAATCAAGACCATAGAAGAAAAGCCAAGGCAATTAATTTTGGGATAATTTATGGAATTTCTCAATATGGTTTAGCAAAGCAAATTAATGTATCGAACTACGAAGCTGAGGAATTTTTAAACTCATACTTTGGAAAGTTTCCAGAAATCAAAGTCTATATGGATAACACTATTAAATTTTGTAGAAAAAGTGGTTATGTAAATAATATTTTTGGAAGAAGATCACACTTTAATGGGATAAATGATAAAAATTTTAATGTTAGAAATTTTCAAGAGCGTGCCGCAATTAATGCTCCAATACAAGGATCAGCCTCAGAGATAATGAGATTAGCAATGATTAGATTAGATAAAAAAATGTCTGAGGATAAAATTACAAAACCAAAAATGCTACTTCAAATTCATGATGAATTAATTTTTGAGGTTCCTAAAAAAGATGAAAAGTTGATGACCAAAATAATAAAAAATGAGATGACAAGTGTAGCTCAAAGCGACTATCATTCATTTTCTACCCCTTTAACAGTTGACGTTAATGTAGGTGATAATTGGGGAATGCTTCATTAATTTAATAACATTGCCCAATTTAGGACAATTTAGTATTTTTAAGATAAATATATGCAGAAACAAACTATAGCTTTAATAGATGATGATAGAAATATACTTACAAGTTTAAGCATAGCTTTAGAGAAAGAGGGCTTTAAAGTACAAACCTACATAGATGGAGAGAGCGCATTAATTGGATTAACAAGAATGCCACCTGATCTAGCAGTTATTGATATTAAAATGCCAAAGATGGATGGAGAAGAATTACTAAAAAAACTCAGAAAGAAAACATCTTTACCTGTAATTTTTTTAACATCTAAAGACGATGAAATTGACGAGTTATTAGGTCTGAAGCTTGGTGCAGATGATTTTGTAAAAAAATCAGGAGGTTTTTCAATAAAAGTTTTAATTGAAAGAATTAGAGTTCAATTAAGAAAAAAAGATTCAAATAATATTTTAGAGGAAAATAAAAGTTTAATTTCTCATGGAAGATTAAAATTAGACCCCTCACAACTTGAGTGCGAATGGAATGGAAAACAACTACCAGATAAATTAACAACGACTGAATTTTTAATTGTTAAAGAGTTGGCAAAAAGACCTGGTATTATTAAAGAAAGAGCTCAATTAATGGACATAGCTTATAGAGAAGACACAGATATAGAAGACAGAACTATAGATAGTCATGTTAAGAGAATTCGCAAAAAATTCAAAAAAGTAGATCCTGATTTTTCAGCTATTGAAACTAGATATGGTAGTGGATATAGATGGAATGTTAGCTGATGTTTAGTAAATACTTAAAAACTCTATCAATATTAAAAAAATTCTTATTTATTAACTTTGTTATTTTTACGATTATTGGATTACTAACAATAGTCTACTTAAACAGCATTCAATCAAACCTAGTTAAAAAAAAATCTAAAAATCATATTAAAGTAATTAATAATACAGTTGATAATCTCACAAGATTAAATGTAAAATTTAGTAGTGATGACATTAGAAAATTTCTATTTTCGACAAGATTTATATTTCAAAATTTAGATAGGGTAATTTTTTTTGACAGTAATTTAAATCTTATAGGCGATACGGATACTTTAGATCTTGATCTAAGATCATTCTCAACAAGATTAGATGAGATTGAGTTTGAAACTTTAAGTGAAGATAAAAATGATCAAAATATTGAAGAAAAAAATATTAACTTAGATCAAGAAAAACCATATTCCTTGAAAAATATTTTGATTGATTACTCAGACTCCGATAAATCTGGAAATCCATATACTTTCATTCAAGAAAATTATAACCAATTTAAATTAATAACCATAAAAGATGTTGAAAGAGAGGGATCAATCGTAGGTTATTTAGCAATAACAGAGATTGCTAATGATATTAAAACTGCAACAGATGAAAGAAAGGCGTTTGTAATTAGAACTGCTATATCTGTAGGATTTGTAATTTTAATTTTTTCTTTTGTATTGAGTAGATATTTTATTAAACCAATTCAGAATTTAGTCCATTATACCAAACTGATACAAGAAAAAAATCAGACTAAATCAAATATTGAAAATTTGAAAAATAGAAACGATGAATTAGGTCTTCTTTCAACTTCCCTTGAGGATATGACAAATGAGTTACAAAAAAGAGTAACGCATGCAGAAAATTTTTCTACTGATCTTGTTCATGAAATTAGAAATCCTTTAGCATCTTTAAAAGGTGCATCTGAAATTTTACAGGATACACATGATAAAGATCAAAGACTGAAACTAATAAATATTCTGAGCCATGATGTTCAGCGTATTGAAAGATTAATTACAGATTATTCTCAAATGTTAAAGGATGAAGTTGCTTTGAGTAAAGAAAAAATGAATAAGATAAATATAGAGCCAATTATTCAATCTGTTGTAGATGATTATAACAATATCCATAAAGTTAAAAAGGATATTGATGTAAGATATGAAAATGATGGAAAAAAAGAGTACTTTATTAAGGGTATAGAAAACAGAATAGAACAAATAATTGCAAATTTACTAGATAATTCTATATCTTTTAGCAAAAAAGGTTCTAGAATTTTAATTAATGTTTCTGATAGCTCTGAAAATAAAGTTTCAATCAAAATACTAGATGAAGGAGAAGGGTTTAAGGAAAAAGATACTTCAAGAATATTTAAGAGATTCTATAGTAATCGACCTGATAAGTTTGGAGAACATTCAGGGTTAGGATTAAATATTGTTAAAAATCTGGTCGATTTACATGATGGAGAAATTGTAGCATCAAATCGAGTTGATACTGTTGGTGCTATGATAGAAATAAGATTTCCTAGCATTTAATCTAATGTTGATAAAATAATACTTAACGTTATAAACCTTGCCATGGAAGATTATAAAGTAAAAGATATTTCACAAGCCGATTTTGGTAGAAAAGAAATTTCTATTGCAGAAAGCGAAATGCCAGGATTGATTGCTTTAAGAGAGGAATATTCAAAAACAAAACCCCTTAAGGGTGCTAAAATTATTGGCTGTTTACATATGACTATTCAAACAGCTGTACTTATTGAAACATTGGTTGATTTAGGAGCAGAGGTTAGATGGTCATCTTGTAATATTTTTTCAACTCAAGATCACGCTGCTGCTGCTATTGCTAAAGCAGGTATACCTGTTTATGCATGGAAGGGTGAAACTGAGGAGGAGTACTTATGGTGTATCAAACAAACTATAGTAGGTAAATCTGGTTGGAAGCCAAATATGTTATTAGATGATGGTGGTGACCTAACAGCAATCATGCATAACGAATATAAAGAATTGATGAAAGATGTTAAAGGAGTTTCAGAGGAAACAACAACTGGAATTAAAGCACTTAACAAAATGGAAAAAGACAAATCTCTTTTAGTGCCAGCAATAAATGTAAATGACTCAGTTACTAAATCAAAATTTGATAATTTATATGGTTGTAGAGAAAGTTTAGTTGACGGAATAAGACGCGCAACTGACGTTATGATGTCAGGTAAAATTGCGATTGTAGCAGGTTTTGGTGATGTTGGCAAAGGAAGTGCTGCCTCTTTAAGACAAAGTGGAGCAAGAGTATTAGTCACAGAAGCAGATCCAATTTGTGCTCTTCAAGCTGCAATGGAGGGTTACGAAGTAGTATTAATGGAAGAAGCTATAAGTAGAGCAGATATAGTTGTAACTGCTACAGGAAATAAAGATATAGTTACAGCAGACCACATGAGAGACATGAAGGATAGAGCTATTTTATGTAATATTGGACATTTTGATAACGAAATACAGGTCGAGGCTCTGAAAAATTATAAATGGACTGAAGTTAAACCACAAGTTCACGAGATTGAACTTCCTGGTGGGAAGAGAATTATTTTATTAGCAGAAGGAAGATTGGTAAATTTAGGTTGTGCAACTGGACACCCTAGCTTTGTTATGAGTGCTTCATTCACTAATCAGGTAATTGCACAGATAGAACTTTGGCATAATCATAAAAATTATGACAATAAAGTTTATGTGTTACCAAAGCATTTGGACGAAAAAGTTGCTACTTTGCATCTTAAAAAAGTTGGCGCTAAACTAACTAAACTGTCTAAAGATCAAGCAGATTACATAAGCGTAGGAACAGAAGGTCCTTTTAAACCAGATGCTTACCGCTATTAAAGATAGCAAAATTGATATTACTTCTGAGAAATCTACAAGAGAATTAGCAGAAAACTTAACCTACTATTTAGGAGGGGGTGAATATATTTTTTTGTATGGAGAGATGGGAGTTGGCAAGACAACTTTTGTAAAATATCTTGTTAATAAATTTCAGATTGATCAAAAGTTAGAACTTTCTGAGGTTACTAGTCCCACTTTTAATTTACTGAATGAGTACAAAACTAATAATTTTACGATTAAACATTATGATTTATTTAGGATAAAAAATAGTTCAGAAATAAAAGACTTAGATATTTTTGAAAAAAATGAAAAAATTATTACCTTAGTTGAGTGGCCTAAATTACTAAAAATTAAAAATAAAACAAAATCTATAGATTTAATATTTACATACGAAAATGAACTTAAAAATAGAACAATTGAGATAAAAGGTTTAAATTCGATTTAGTAAAATGCTAAATTTTAAAAAGTTAAATGAAATTAGAGGTGATGCATCCCCTCGAAAATTTTATAGAAATAAGAATAATCATTCAATCATAGTTTATGCTAAAAAAGATAAAGTTAAAAATCTTTTAATCTACGATGCTATTAATAAAATTTTAAATAAAAATAAAATCCTAGCACCAAATTTACTAAATCAATATTATAAAAAAAATTATATAGAGGTTGAAGATTTTGGAGATAATACCTTATACAAAGTCTTGAAACACACCAAAACTAACAAAGAGCTAATTTTTATAAAAATATTAAAAACTTTAAGGAGATTACAACTAATTAAAGATAAACAGGTGGTAAATCTTAATAATCAGAAATATAAATTGCTGAAGTACGATAATAAAATATTATCCAATGAAGCAAAATTATTCTCTGAATGGTATGCACCTAGAAACATAAATAAGTTTAAAATAAGAAATTTTAAAAAAAAATATGAAAAGGAGGTTAAAAAGTTGATATCTAAACTAGTTTTAAAAAACAATACCTTTGTTCACAGAGATTTTCACGTATCAAATTTAATGTATTTTAAAAATAATATTGCAGTTATAGATAGCCAAGATGCTTTAATTGGTAATAAAGCTTATGATTTAGCTTCACTTGTTGATGATGTAAGATTTAAAACATCTAATAAACTTAAAAATAAAATTTTAAAAAATTACTTTAAGGAACTTAAAAAAACTGAAATTAATAAATTTATAAATGACTTTGAAATTTTATCTGTTTTAAGAAATTTAAAGATCATAGGAATTTTTACTCGTTTAGCGATAAAAGATAATAAAAAAAAATATATCAAAATGATACCCTATGCCTGGGAAATGATTGACTATAGGATGAAAAAAAATAGAGAATGTTTTAATTTAAAATTGATACTGAAAAGTAATTTCCCTAAATTTATTAAATAAATTGTGAAAATAAATACTGCTTTAATATTATGTGCTGGCTTTGGAAAACGGTTAAATCCAATTACTTTAAAAATACCTAAACCGTTGCTAGAAATAAAAGATGTTACCATGCTTGAAAAAAGCATAAATTTAATTAAAGAGATAGGTATTAGTAAAATTTTTATTAACACTTTTTATCTAAAAGAACATTTTTCAAATTTTATTAAAAATAAAAATTTCAATTTAGATATTCATATTGTTGAGGATGGAGAAAGTATTTTAGATACTGGAGGTGGTATATTAAATATGATCAGTCGTTCAGGGGAGGATGATTTTATAGTCTTTAATCCTGATACAATTTGGTCAAATGAATATCGAGACGAAATTATAAAAATGGAAGAAATTTATTTTGCAAAAAAATTAGAAAATATACTTTTATTAGTTAATAAAAACCTAAGTTTTGATAAAAATTTAACTGGAGATTTTAATCTTTCAAATATTTTAATCTCAAAAAAAGATAACTTAGATTTTATTTATACTGGTTGTCAAATTTTAAATAAAAAAATTTTAATGAATCAAACTATAAATAAATTCTCAATTTTAAATATTTGGAATAAATTAATTGATGAAAAAAAATTGTATGGGTTTGAAAGTAAAAAAAAATTTTATCACTTAACAAACTTAAACATTTTTAATAAACTAAAAGATCTTTAGCTCGTTCAGTATCAAGATATTCACAATTTAATATCTTATTGTCTTCACTAAATTCTATAAACAATGGATTACCAGTTGGTATTTCTAGTTTAGCAATTTTATTGTTGTCTAGTTTAAATAGATATTTACATAGAGACCTTAGGGAATTCCCATGAGCAGAAATTAAAATATTTTTATTTTTAAAATTGTTTTCAACATATTTAATATAATATTTGATAACCCTTTCATAAGTATCTTTTAAAGACTCAGTATCCGGAATTTTATCCGCAGGTATATCTTTATATGTACTAATATTTATTGGGTGATAAGCACTATTTTTATCTAATGGATCAGGTCTTAGATCCCATGACCTTCTAAATTGATGAACCTTTTCTTCCCCAAGTTCTTTTTTCATTTCATCTTTATTCAAACCTGTAAGAGAACCATAGTGTCTTTCATTTAGTTGCCAAACGGATTTAATATTTTTATAGTCATTTAATTGTTCCTGTATAATTTTTAGAGTATTGATAGCTCTTAATTGAAATGATGAGTAATATACATCTATATTTATTTGTTTATCCTTGATGAGTTCACCTGATTTTTTTGCTTGAGCTCTGCCATTATCATTTAAGTCAACATCCACCCATCCTGTAAATCTATTTTCAAGATTCCATACACTTTGACCGTGTCTCACAAGTATTAAATAACTCATTTGTTTATCTTTTAGAATAATTTGATAAATAAAACTATACTTATTAATGATAAATTTTTTTTTGAAAAATAAAATTTTATTTATAATAATTTTTATATTAACAGGTTGTTCTACAATACCTTCTAACACCAGTAATAGCTGCTCTATTTTTAATGAAAATTATTTGTGGTATAAACATGCAAAAAAAGCTGAACAAAAGTGGGGAACACCTATTCACTTACAGCTTGCAATTATAAAAATGGAATCTGGATTTGATTGGCTTGCGAAACCTCCTCGTCAAAAACTTTTTAAAATACTTCCCTACAAAAGACCTTCCAGTTCATTTGGCTATTCTCAAGCTGTAAAAGGAACTTGGAAACAATACAAGACTGAGACAGGAAATAAATTTGCAACTAGAACAAGATTTAAAGATAGTGTTGATTTCATTGGGTGGTATACAACCAAAACCGAAAAAATTTTAAAAGTTTTAAAAACAGACGCTTTTAAACAGTATATTGCTTACCATGAAGGTTGGGGAAATTACAAAAATTATAAAAGTAATAAGAAAGTTCTTAATTTAGCAAAAAGAGTAGAGAAACAGTCAAATATTTATAAAAAGCAATTATCTGATTGTAAGAATTCTTTATCTACAAATAAATACATTGTTTTTTAATTTAATTGTTTTTTAAGTTCTATATCTACTGCATCAATTCTTTTTGTATTTTTTGCTAATGCTAAGTACATTGTCGGAGTTACATATAATGTGAAGAAAGTTGAAATAATCATACCTCCAAGAATAGTTCCTCCAACAGCTAATCTAGACCCTTCTCCTGCACCTGGGCCAATATTTCCAATTACTAGTGGTAACATCGCAATCATTGTACTCAATGACGTCATAATAATTGGTCTTATTCTTAGTTGGCACGCTTTGAGTATTGCATCTTGAAGTTTAACACCAGTTGTTCTTATTTGGTTTGTATAGTCTACTATTAAAATACTATTCTTTGTTGAGATACCAATCAGTATTATTAATGCAATCTGAGAAAAAATATTTATCGAACTATTTAAAAATAAAATAAAGACTAATCCACCAAAAACTGCAAGTGGAACTGTTAAAATAATTATAAAAGGATGAATGAAAGAGTTAAAGGTTGCTGCCATTACTAAATACGCCGTGATCAATGCTAAAGCAAAGATTAAATATATTTCGTTAGTTGTTTCTTTTAATTCTTCAGATTTTCCTTTCCAGGTTATTTGATTTTCAGGTGCAACTTTTATCATGACATCCTCCAAATAATTTATAGCCTCTGATAATGTATAATCTTCTGAAAGGGCTGCAGATATTGTAACCGCTCTTTGTCGGTTATATCTGGGAAGCACCTCCGCTGTACCCTTTTCTTTAAATTCAACCAAACTTGCAACAGATACTAGCTTTCCCGTAGTCTCTGATCTAACAAATATTTTTGATAATCCGTCTTTATCTCGTCTATCTGCAAGGTATTGTTGTAAGATAATTGGATATTCTCTTCCCTCTTTACTAAAAGTAGTAACTCTTTTTCCTCCATAAAGTGTTTCTAAAGTTCTTCCAATATTTTCTGTAGACACTCCTAAATCGTTAGCTCTATTTTTATTAGTTATTAATTTAACTTCAGGTTTATTTTTTGTGTAATCACTCTCTATTCTTGACATATTTCTATTTTTTCTTAATTCACGTAAAATATTTTTTTGTACATCTTCAAGTTCTTCGTAACTTGTTCCATAAATTACCATTTGAACTGGCTTGTTATAGCTTGAAACTCTAATTGATTGAGGAGATATTGGAAAAGCAAAAGTTTCGGGAACAGAAACAACTTGACCGATAGCTTCTCTTAATACTGTTTGACTACTTTTTTCTCTATTTTTCCATTCATCTAATAAGGCAATAATTATAAATGTATTGTAAGTTGTTGCAGACTTACCAAATCCAGGAACTCTCATAATAACTCTCTCGTATGGACTATCTTTCGCTTGTAATAATTTTATTATTTTGCTCTCAATAATTTGAGCTTTTTCTTGGGTATATTCAAATGAGCTTCCTTCATCAGTTGATCCAATTATCAAATAAACACCTCTGTCCTCAGTTGGAATTAATTCTTTTTTAGAAAAATCGAATAAAAAAACAGAAGCTGTAATTATTAAAATTATAAAAACAGAAATAGTTTTTTTCTTATTTATCCAATATCTTAAAGTATCAATATAAAAGCCAGTAAAAGATTTAAATCCATTATTAAATTTTTTAACAAAATAATTTATTTTTTCTTTTTTATTTAAAAATTTACTACCTAGCATCGGGGACAATGTTAAAGCAACAAAAGAAGACACCACTATAGAAAAAGATAAAGCGATTGCAGTCTCTTTAAATAAAGTTCCGGAAATACCTTTTATAAAAATTAGAGGTAAAAAAACTGCAACTAAAATTAATGTCGTTGCAATAATTGCAAAAGTAATTTGTTTTGATCCTTTATATGCAGCAACAAGTGGAGTTTCACCATTTTCAATTCTGGTATAAATGGCATCAGCCATTATAACCGAGTCATCTGTTATTATACCTATGGCTAAAATAAAACTCAGTAATACGAAAATATTAATTGAAAGATCAAACAAGTATAATCCTAAGAATGATCCTATTAAACTAACCGGTAGAGCAACCGCTGGAACTATTACTGCTTTAAGATTACCAAGAAATAGATAAATAATTAATACAACTAAAATAAATGCAATAATCAAACTCTTATAAACTTCCTCAATCGCTGCACCAACGTATGTAGCTCTATTAAAAGCGACCTCTAATTTTAGTCCATCTGGTAAAGATTTATTTAATTCATTTATTTTCTCTTTAACTTGGTTTGAAAGTTCAACAGTAGAAGCACCACTCTTAGCATAAATTCCAATCCCTACAGTTTTTAAATTAACTGCATTTTTTCTCTGAGCTTTAAATAAAGTTTTTTCTGATACTGGACCTAATTCAACATTTGCAACGTCTGATAAAATAATAACTTTATCTTTATCTTTTTTTAACGGTAATTGTTTGATGTTATTAATATTAGAGTAAGATTTATCAATATTAAGAGTAAGATCTTTATTGCTTGCTTCCAAAGTACCCGCTGGAAGATTAACATTCTCATTTCTAAATGCTCTTTCAACCTCTTGAATAGTAAGGTTATTCGCCGCTAATTTTATTGGATCTATCCAAACTCTAACGCTTAACTCTCTTAATCCACCAACTCTTATTCTTCCAACATTAGGTACACTCGAAAAAGCGTCGATAAGATATCTTTCTGCATAATCTCCAAGTTCTAGGTCACTCCAATTTGGAGAAGATAGGCCTACCCACATTGTGGTTGTAAATCCAGCTGCCTGTTTCAATATTTGAGGAGGACTAGATTCACTTGGCAGATTGTCGACTACTCTGGATACTCTTTCTCGAATATCATTTGCTGCATCGTCTAAATCTATGTCTGTATTAAATTGAATATTTATTCTACTTCTTCCACTTAGAGAACTTGAGTCTATATTTTTAATTCCTTCAGCTCCACCAATGACATCCTCAATTTTTTGAGTTATTTCTTCATCAAC